>SKHQ01000011.1 GCA_007116915.1 Candidatus Methanomethylophilaceae archaeon | reverse complement strand
GATTGAGCGTCCTAAAGCAGGGGTTACCGAGCCTGGCCAAAGGTGCTAGATTCAGGGTCTAGTCGTGCAGACGTTCGAGGGTTCGAATCCCTTCCCCTGCACCATTCTTTTCAAAACCTTCGCGGAAGGAACCGTTTATAAGTGGAGTCTTAATATCCGTCTGATGAGCACGATCCTCATACGCTACGCGGAACTGGGTCTCAAGAGCCGTATGGTGCGCAGGCGATTCGAGAACCTGTTGAGGGACAACATCCTCTCCGCATTGGCAAAGGGCAGGGTGGAAGCGTTACTCCATTCTGACGAGGGCCGTTTCTATGTTGAGGCTGACGATGTGGATTCCGCTGTGACCTGTATCCGTCGCGTGTTCGGTGTGGCATCAGTGAGTGTGGCTGAAACCTGCAGTAGCGACTTGGAAGAGATTTGCAAGCATGCTGCCGCCTATTCAATGAGTAGACTGCAACCGGGCCAATCCTTTGCCGTCAGGCCAAGGAGGGAGGGGACGCATCCCTACACATCAGTGGAAATCGGTCGCAATGCCGGCTCGGCGATCTACCTGGCCAATGAGCATCTGGGCATCAAAGTGGACCTCAGCTCACCGGATGTGGAGATATTCATAGAGGTCCGCGGTCCCAAGGCTTTCATATTCGATACTTACCAGGATGGTCCCGGCGGCCTTCCCATGGGGACTCAGGGAAAGGTTATCGCGTTCGTAAAGGACGATCGTGATGCACTTGCCGCCTGGATGTTGATGAAGAGGGGATGTCGGATACTCGTCTCCGGTCTCGCACATCCTTTATTACAGGCTTACGACCCCGATCTTAAGATGCTCAAGGATGATGCTGAGCTTTTCATCGGGGACGATGTTCTTGGTGTCGTCACCGGCCTGGGAATGGAAGACTTCGGTGCTCTCAAGGACATGTCATTTGAAGTTCCAGTGTACGCACCATTGGTCGGTATGGATGATGAAGAAATAAAAAGAAGATTAAAGGAAATGGTTTGATCCCGTCATAAGGATTAAGCCTTACTTTCCGAGACCCTTGTTGGCTCCGATGGAGGGACGGATCTTCTCCGTTCCCTTACCCTTCTTGTGCAGACCGCGACCACGCTTTCCAGCAGAGGTCTTACCGCGGTAGACACGGCCCTTATGGGAGCCCCCGGAGATCCAGTTGATCTTGGGGTCCGCCTTTATGACCGGGTGGTGAGGGTCGACTAATATGACCTCGTACCACTCGTGGTGACCGTCCTGTCCGACCCAGTATGAGTTCAGGACCTCAAGGTTGGGGAACCTCTTCTGCGTCCTCTCCTCACAGATCCGCTGCAGGCTCTTGCCACCGGTGATCTTGGTGATTCCCTTGCGCTTGGCACGGCGACCGCCCTTTATGGTCCTCTTATGCATCGAACCCTTGCGGACACGGCCGCGGACGACGACGTATCCCTGCTTGGCCTTGTACCCGAGCTTGCGGGCACGGTCCAGGCGGGTGGGTCTCTCGACACGGGAGAAGTTCTCCTCGCGGCGCCACTTGACCCTCCTCTGCAGGGACAATTCTTTCATATAGCCCTCGCCTGGTTTCTTCCAGGCTTCAGCTATGTATTGGTACATGCTCTTCCCCTTCACTGTGGGGGCGGCATCCTCATCAAACTGCTTCGCCATTTGTATCACCTGCCGTTTCCGGCGTTTATGGATTCACCCTTTAGGGGCACATCTCCAACGGGACTAATCCCGTCACTACCTTTGACGGATTATTGCAGACTATTTAAAACTTCTCCGGTTGCAAATCACGTGTGGCCGACAAAGGGGTTTTATCATCGCGATGTAGATTGGAAACCATGAACATTCCCGGAGCAGGGATCGACAACGCATTCGAAACCCGGGGATTGAAGGATATCCATACAGATAGGCTGCGCAGTGGCATCAAACCCGCATTGTTCTCCGCAGCGGTTCCTGGCATCGGTCAGATATCCAAGGGAGAGTCTTGGAGAGGGATGATACTAGTAGCCTTTTCTGCTCTGATGATGGTATTCTCCATATTATCATATGATGTTCTGAGAGTCTCTTCACCGAACACTTCTGTCGGTTACGGGATGGGATTGATTGTCGTGGCATTCCTGCCCTATGTCACGATATGGTCGTATGCTGTCCTAGACGCCCTCCTCTCGAAAAGAATCCGATAGGGAAATGAATTCATTGGGTATGCCATAGGTAGAATAACATATCATTACAAAGAATGGATTCTAGGTGTTTGAATCATAACAAAAAACCCTTGAAATGGAGTGATCGCAAGTTTCAATTTTTATTTTACCTTGGCCGTCTTCCGTATCTTCGATGGTCTTTTCAAGATAATGACCTTGGACAATGATTATAAAAAAACTGGCATATATTCAACAATCATGGGGAAGAAGAGTGGTTTGAAATCATCATGCGTGAACTGCGGTTCACCATTGGAACTCG
The DNA here is from genome assembly GCA_007116915.1 of Candidatus Methanomethylophilaceae archaeon. Taxonomy (GTDB): domain Archaea; phylum Thermoplasmatota; class Thermoplasmata; order Methanomassiliicoccales; family Methanomethylophilaceae; genus PWHV01. The sequence goes on along the minus strand of SKHQ01000011.1, from coordinate 6,761 downwards.
GGTCGACGTACTGTCCGAGATGCGGTTACCATCAGCGGCCCAAAATGGGGTCAGAATCAGAAGGCCCGGCGCCTCCGTATTCCCGCCCACAGAGAAGCCCCGCCATCGCAGTGGCTCTGGCATTTCTGATACCGGGCGCGGGTCACATGTATGCTGGAGAGTGGACTACAGGGATTGTTTTTCTGTTCGTTGCCTTACTGGCGGCGGCATCCACGGTCTTATTGGTGGGTTTCCTACTCTATCCGATAGTGTGGATATTGGGCATGATCGGTGGTGCAAGAGCGGTGGAGAGATTCAATTTCCCGGACCGATTCTAGAATGGCTAGATCAAGGATTGGTAAAACGACTAAGTGACACGCACCGAACCATCGGATGCTTTCCTGATCTCACTCATTGCCGGTCAGATAAGATTTGAATCGTTTGTGGAAATCAACCGTGGGAACCTCAAGAAGCAGACCGTCTATGGGGTCAATGACCAGAGAAAATTCCTCGGAAACGGTGATGTTGAGGGCATCGGTCGTCAATCCTTCGTCGGGCATACGAAGCATCAGGTCCGTCATGCGTCCGATATCGGAATTCAACATATCGCCCAAATCCCGTTTCATCATTATCCCCGGGATTGTGATCCGCATCGGTTCCTCCGGATATGGTCCGGGGTCCCTACGAAGGCAATGGCGCGCAGTCGCCTCCAACTCACGGTTCCTTTCATCGTCGAATATGTATAGAGGATCCTCCCAGTCGATGTCCCCCTTGGATTCCTTAGGATGCAAAAGGTCGATGACCTCCACCTGTGAGCGGAACCGTTCCACCGCATCACGCCCAAGGTCTGCGAGGCAGGGAAACTGGGCCAGGGCTCCGATTATGTTGCCGCGGTCGTCCATTCCGTTCTCCGCCAACTTCAACAATGCATCGCCCGGGTAGTGACCATCCTCCCGGCCGCATACCAACAGGAACCTGAGGCGAGGATTGGCCACCATGTTGACGACGATCTTCTCCACTCCGATATTAGCCGATCGCAAACTGCCCATGATCTGATAGCAATCGGACGGTACGTCTGCCAAGGCCTTCCCTATGATAGCTATGGCAATGGGGGATTCCTCATTCCCTGTCCGGTAATCTCCCGGCACCTCAGGCCATACATGGTCGGGCATCATTTGCATATCAACGAGTAAGGTAAAAGGTGTTCCCCGTACTTTTCAGAAATCAAAAAGAGACGGACCCTTCCCTTTGGGCTTCGGGGATTCCTTCCGAGGGGACGCAGTTCTCTGCGCACTCACTCCGCTGAAAGACGAATCGAAGAGGGTGGACTGTTGACTGCCCAGCATGAGGTCGTTCTCCTTCCATCCGTACACCTCGGTGACACGGGCGGTGACATGGGCTAGCCTCTCGGCGTAATAGCGCAGGTCGGGTATAATCTCTGCTTCGCGGCCGGGGATGAACGGCTCGACCTCCTGGGGGACCTTATTGGCGTTGGTGACTATCCAGGACACCTTCATTCCCGGTATGAACTCATAACCGAGGTCGGTCATCTTCCTCGCCGCTTGGACGTTGGCCATACGGTCGGGTTCCTTGTAGGTGTGGAAGGCCTGACATGTCCGGGAGATGACCAGTTTCTCATAAGGCACATTGCCTTCCAAGGTCTCTTGGACCATTTTCCGGGCCAAGGCCACGGCGCCTTCCTGGTCCTCATCCAGTATCTTCCCCAACACACCGGTGAGCAGTTCGCTGAGCAGGTCGAAGGTGTCGGTGCGTCTGATCTCATAACCGCGCACCAGCATATCCTCCTTCTCCGGCCACACCACGCGACCGACGTACCTTTTCTTCTTGCCGTGGGAGAATAGGGGCTCCATTATCTTCTCGAACTCCAGCTGCCCTCCGGCACGGGTGTAACGTTTGGCGACGGATTTACCGAACTCCTTGGTGTTCTCGAGGTCGGAGTGCGGGGACTGGATGAAAACCGAGTCGGTATCGGAGTATATCACCGTCACGCCTTCCTTGTCAAGTTCGCTGATTATGTTCTTGACCGTCTCGCGGGCGAATGCGGTGATGCTGCTGCCGATGCTCTTGTCGGTGAAGCGGTAGAAGGAGGAGGCGAACACTCCGTAGACCGAGTTCATGAGCACCTTGACCGCCTCCTGCAGACCGCTGTAGTAGCGTCTCTCGTCCTCCGTGGAGGCTTTCTTGGCCAAAGACTTGGTCTCATCCCTCTTCTGCATGAGCTCACGCAGGATGGCGGGGAGGAGACCCTCACGCCTTTCCGGCGACAGGAACCTCGCTCCGCTAGGACTGATTATGTCACCGTCACGACTGAGGGTGGTGAAACAGATGTTGTTGGATATGATGAGCGAGGGGTACATCGATTTGAAGTCCAGCACGCAGACCCAATGATACAGACCCGGTTCGATGGTGTGCACGTAGCCACCCTCGATCTGGTCGTTCCTCTGGAATCCGCCGGTCAATGGGACCGCCACCCCTTCGCGGTCGGCCCGTCTGATGAGGATGGAGTCTATCAATTGCGACGAGCCGGAGGCGAGCACGTCCTCCACAGGCAGCATTGACACGGCCGCCAGGTCCATGCCCTTTCGCAATGAGCCCACTGCACTGAGTATCCGACCGGACAGCTCAGCGTCCTTGGCGCAGTAGCATACGACCTTGTCGGGGTCGGCCTTCCATTCCTCGTCTATCCTCTTGGGGTCGACATCCATCTTCTGCTCCCCGAGCACGAGCATGGACACGGCGTTCAAAGTCTCCTGTTTAGGGTGCAACTCCCGTTTGGCGGCCCACCAGGCGTCAACGATGAGTCTGCCCTTGACCCTCCAGAACCGCTTACCGGCCTGTCGGGGTTCGGAGCCCTCCCGTCCCCAGGGAAGGGACTCGATCTTATTGGCCTTGGCCCTCTCCATTATCTTGGGAATATCGTAGTTGTCGATGTTGTAACCGCTGATGACGTCGGGATCCTCGTCCTGTATGGCTTTGGTGAATCCGTTGATTATCTCCGTCTCGGTGCCACGCAGGGCCGGCCTCTCCTCCATACCGTCGCCGTTGTCCACCACGTAGCAGATGGTGTAGATGGTGTCGTCGCGTATGGAGTTCTCAATGTCGAAGCTCAGGACTTTGAGGCGGGGGTTGAACGGTTCGATATTCTCGAACGATGACATCTGCACCACCAGTTCGGTGGTGTAGTCGCCGGGCACCTCCTCACCCTCGATACGCATACAAGAGGCGATGTCCTTGTCGTAGATGAAGCGGTGATGGAATGGTATGTCTGCGGCCAGTATCTCGAATTTTGCCTTCAGTTTGTTGCGGTATTCCGGTATTTTGTAAGGGTAGAGTATGGTGACTTTCGTCACATTCCGTTCCCGTCCTCGGTGCAGGAGTGACAGGTCCTCGACCCCTTTGACCTCCGGGTCCTTGCGCAAACCTTGTTTGATATCCTCGCTGGCATCGACGATGAAGAAATAGGGACGGAACCCGCTACGGTCGAGGACGGTGATGGAGCGTCCTTCGCGGGTCTTGCAGAACAGCTCCAGCATCATATCCTCGCCCTCCTGCTTGTAGGAGGCGCTCAGCAGTCTCACATCCCATTTTTGCATGGAATCACTTCCGGGAGATTATCTTGATGATGTCTCCTCCCTGCAGTTCATAATCATGGCCGACCACCCGTTTGTTGCGGGCGTTCACGCCGCGGATGAATCCTTCGCCGAGTTCGGTGTGAACCTTGAACGCCAGATCCTTGGCGGTAGCTCCCCGCCTCATGAGGAATGCGTCGGGGAGGACCCGACCGTCATGGTCGGTGAGTTTACCCTCATCCTCCACGGGGTAGCAGACGATCAAGTCAAGCATACCGTAGGCCGCCTTCTCCAGACAGGTCTGTACGCCGGTCCCGCCGAAGCGTTTCATGTTCTGGGCGATGTAATCCAAAGCCTTCTTCTGTCCCTCGTTCAGGGAGATGCCCGGTTTAACCGTGAAAGAATTGTCACCGGGTATGTACGTGAGCACTCCCGCCTTCTCGGCGCGTCGTAACGCCAACTCGGCCTCGGCCATAGTGGGAACGCAGTCCCCCTCCCCTTCCTGCAACCGTTCCAGATTGTCCGCGGACGCGATGTCGGCCTTGTTCATGGCCACCATCATCGGTTTGCCCTTCTTTCTGATGGAGGAGGCGATGGCTAAGATAACATCATCTCCCCAGTCCTGAGGATTGACCGGAGGTTTGACCTCACGTAGAGCCTGAAGGATGGCGAGCTCACTGACCGCCAGGCCAGTCAACCTCTCGTGCAGGGCCGTCTCTATCTTGGTACCCTGCAAATGAGCTTGCCGGGCGATACGGTCGAAACCTTTTCCGATGATCCCCGCTATCCAGCGGTCCACTTCGTTCTCCAGGAACTTCACGTCCGCCACGGGGTCGTTGCTGCCGATGTCCACGGGGTTGCCCTCGATGTCTGTGGAGCCTGAGGCGTCCACGAGGTTTATGAGGGCATCCGCCTGGCGGAGGTCGTCAAGGAACTGATTGCCCAGCCCCTTGCCCTGCCAGGCATCGGGGACCAGTCCGGCGACGTCCAGCAATTCCACGGGTATCAAACGCACGCCATCGACGCAGGCCGAGTTACGTGGTTCACATTCAATATCAAGTTCCTTACAGGGACAGGGGGCGCGCAGATAGGCGACCCCTTTGTTGGCCTCAATGGTGGTGAAAGGGTAGTTGGCTATCTCCACGCTGGCCATGGTGGCGGCGCAGAAGAAGGTGGACTTTCCCACATTGGGTTTTCCGACGATGCCGATCTGCATACTATCAATCAGTCATACGTTGGTCTCATTTAATCTTTTAACGCCTCGTATAGGGCATCGGCAAGCTCACCTATCTCCTCCGGGCGGAGAGCTTCCACCCTCTCGTCGAGATAGGGGACGTCATTCTCATCCGCCGGCAGCAGGTCGTGGGACCTTAGCGCTGAGCGTATGGTCTTGCGCCGATGTTGGAACGTCCGGTTGACAACGTCCTGGAAAAGGGCGAGGTCCTTGACCGGGAAAGGCGGTGGCCGCGGGGTTAGGACCACGATGGCCGAATCCACTTTGGGACGGGGACGGAAGCGCGATGGCGGCACCGTCTCCACGATCTCCGCGTAGCAGCGGTAGTAAACGCCGACAGAGAGCCGGGAATAATCCAACGTGCCGTGTTCAGCGACCATGCGGTCGGCGAACTCCTTCTGGACCATCACCACCGCGCGGCGGAAGTCATGGTCCAGGATACGGAATATCATCGGAGTGGATATGCTGTAAGGTAGGTTACTCACGAACACGTCGAAACGGGGCCACTCAATCTTCAGGGCGTCGCCTTCGATCAGGTTCAGACGTCCCGCGAAGCGTTGGCGGTTGTGCTCCGCCAGTTCCGGCTCCAACTCAATGGCATGCAGTGTGGACGCCTTCTCAGCCAGTCTCTCAGTGAGCACACCGTAGCCGGGCCCCACCTCCAGTACGACCTCGTCCGCAGCTATGTCCGCGTAAGCCACCTGACGGTCGGCGACCCGTCCGTCGATAAGAAAGTTCTGGCCCCGGCTCTTGCGGGGTTTGAAAATGGGCTCGGCCTGACGTCTGCTTTCCCTGGTCATCGCGCCACGAAGAGACGGTACTTCTGCCCAGGATCGGATAGCTCGATCTCGACACGCTTGGATACGAGCTTGTCAGGGTGTTTCACCGAGGGCACCCTCTTGACGAGGTCCTCGAAGTTGGTGAAGGATCCCTTCTTCCTCTCCTCGACGATGGCCCACATCGTCTTCTTGCCTAGTCCGGGAAGTTCCTCGAGCATGTGCTTCTTGGTGCTGATGCTCTCCGCCTTGTTGAAGAAGGTGATGAACCTGTCTTCGTTTGCCTTGACGATGTCAAGCACCACGAACTCCATCTCCGCCTGCGCAGCATGGGTGAGTTCGTTGAATCCCACCCTTCTCTTGACGTGGCTGATCTTGTCGCGGGTGGCGGAATCCTTACCGATGTAGACACGTTCACCGATGTTGATGATCGCCTTCTCCATGGGCACCAGTTCGAACAACTTGAACTCCGATTCCCCCAAGGCGTAGCACAATGGCTCACGCTTGTTGAAGGTGTTGGTCGGCAGACCTTGGGCTAAATAATCTAGAATGTAAGCATAGTCTTCCAAAGAATCAACCCCGTACCAGGTCTAGAGGTACTTGACGACTATATCAATTATCTGGTCTATGTGGGTTTTCTCGAGGACCATCCTCTCTTTGGCGAAGAGGGCACGGATGTCCTCGGGGTGCTGGGGCATGATGTCAGCGACCTTGATGGCCACCAACTCGCTGGCGAATCCGAGGGCCAGAACGTCTGCGACGACCTTCTTGGAATCATCCTCGGATAGTTTGGCAACCTTGCCAGCATGCTCCTGGGCCGCCCGCTGGTCGGGGGTGAGGTCACGGAGCTCGCTCTCCTTGTCCAGCATCTGCTTCGCCTCGGCGAGGCTTACATAACGGCCTTTGTTCATTTATAGCACCTCAGTTGACCTTGGTAAGGTGTTCAGGCCTTGCCACGACGGTCTTCATCTTGTTGCCGGATTTGACATGGACGACCACAGCTGCTCCTTGGCGGCAGTCTACGGTGCCTGTCAGTCCCTGGAAGCGGGAGAAAGGCATACCCTTGTGGACACTAGGGTCGATGACGATATTGACCTTCTCACCCTTCTCGAAGCTCTGGAACTCCCTAGTAACGGGGGAGTGCCCGCGATCGCGGGGGCTCTTCCTCATCATGCTGCGGGT
>SKHQ01000077.1 GCA_007116915.1 Candidatus Methanomethylophilaceae archaeon | reverse complement strand
GAATTCCCGGGGTGGTCCATCCCTGTCAAAAGACATCCTTTCTCAACTCCTTTTCCTTTAAGATCGATCGCCGTACTTTCTACGCCCAACTTAACTACTGTCTTGTTCTTAGGGATATGACCAGGCTATAGTCTTCCGTTGAACCAATCTAAAACGAAATAAATCGTTATATTATTTATAGTTTAACAAATAACTCATCGTTTACAGACGGTCCAAGGACTATCCAGGAGACGTCCAATTACTCCCGATGCAGTTGACCACGACCGGATCAATTCCTTTCCTGCCGTGGCGGGGCATGGATTGGATAGCATTCCCGACAATACACTGGTCGGTCCTCTTTTGGTTTGAAGGGAACCTCGCAATCCTTTCCGCAATCCGCACAAACCGCCTTGTGGAACTGGCGGGGCTGACGGTCTCTTTCGTATCTCATGTTGCAATCTCCTGTTTTTTGTCCGGGTGATCCATCCACGGCTTCATCCAGACGTTTATGGCTGACAATCGTAATAACAACTATAATAGGATTGAGTCAGAGAATAAACCACCTATCTAAGCAACAGTAAATATGAATAACTTCCAGAATCCTCTCATCAATATGGAGGAAAAGTGGCATATCAGTTTCAGGAAGGCCGTTGTCAAAGGTTTCATCATAACAATGGCGGCAGCGGTATTGGTCCCTGTGATGGTCGATATCCTCCTGGTGCCTTTGTTGGAGGATGTCCTGTTGGAAAGGAGATTACTCCTTCTTTCCGGTCCGTTACTGGTGACGGTGGTACTATGGTCCATCGTGCTCATTCTGATGATGAAGATGAGTGGAACGCAGATACTGAGAAAGTACGGGACTTCAGGAGTACTCGGTCTGATTTTGGCATATTGGTATCTAGGCAACATTTGGGGGGCTGCAGTCCCAATTCTGTCGATAATCGCGGTCTTACTGTTCACCAATCGGGACAGAGTGATGGATTGGTTCAAAGGGTGACGAAAGGGTCAATGTTTTCTATCGGCAACAACGATACATAGCTCATGGTGACCTGCAAGATGAATGCTTTCCATGCGTTCAGGAAGGACGTCAGGACATGTGGCCTGATAAAGGATCTAATCTGTTCCGATGGTGACTGCCGCACATGCAACCTTCCTCTATGGTTCGTCCCCCAAAATATTGACGATGAAGCCAGAAAGGAAAAGTTGCACTCCATGATGACAGATTACCACGAGAGTGAATAGACTCATCGAAATGGTTAAATTGTCACACCTTCAAACTAAAGTCGGAGGTGGAAGATATGGGGCATTATGTAGTCCTATCCCGGCTCACCAGCGATGGAAGGAAGACCCTCAAGTCCAACCCTCAGAGGTTGAAGGAGGTCAACAATGAGATCGAGGCGATGGGTGCGAAGGTCGTCGTCCAGTACGCATTGTTGGGGAAGTACGATTTCCTCAACATCCTGGAAGCCCCCGATGAGGCCACGGTCGCCAAGGTGCTGGTGGAACTGGGTTCGAGAGGGACCTTGAGTACCGCGACGATGCAGGCCATACCCATAGATGAATTCCTAGCGTCGTTGTGATAGAAGGGAAATACAAAACCCTGCCCGGTCCCGGCCGGGCGGGCACTTCAGAAGGAGCTTACTTGAAAGAAGAAACCAAACAAAAAATTGTCGCCCTAGTGATTGGGATGTTGTTTCTAACCGCGGTGATAACAGGTTCACTGTCATTCATATTCCAATTCCTTGCGGTAGGGTTTTGATAAAGGATACAGATAAATGTATATCCCTCTCACTGTGATTGGCATAGGATGAACCTATCGGTCGCTGAAGCGGTGCAAAGGAGACGGGCACTGAGGGTTTTGTCCTCAGATCCCTTGACAGATGATGAGATCCGTATGATGGCAGAGTCGGCAAGATTAGCGCCTTCATGCAACAACAACCAGCCTTGGAACTTGATAGCGGTAAGTGGGAAGGACAACTTGGATGCATTGAAAGGTTGTCTGCCGCGCGGTAACTCATGGGCTCTTCGCGCGCCATTGATCTTCGCAGTATGCTCACAGCCTGCCGATGACTGTGAATTGTCCGACCGCAGAGATTACCATCTGTTCGATTGCGGACTGGCGATTGGTGAGTTGTTGCTGTGTGCGACCGCTATGGGTATAATAGCCCACCCCATAGCTGGCTATGACCCCGAGAAAGCCAAGGAGGTGCTCGGCATACCTCCAAATCACATACTCATAACATTGGTGATCTGCGCCAGACCGGGCACGGATGATTCCATGCTCTCCGAGAAGCAGTTGTTGCATGAGGGGGAGAGGCCGTCGCGAAGACCCGCCGAGGAGAATTTCTTCGAGGATGTGTGGGGAAAGCCTCTGAGGATGTAAATGGTCAGTGGTCAGTTACGATTATATCGGCCAAGAAAGCATCCACCTTTTCTTCCCAACCCTCTTCAAGAGGGCCGCGCATGTCATCACTTATCAACTCCAGCTTGCCAACGATTCTGCCGCCGGAGCCTTCGAACGATTCCTCCATCATGTCCAGCGTCCTCGCGTTTGGCAACTTGAGGGCATCAGGCAATCGGGTGGCGATCAAAGCGTAATCACCGTAGACACCAATCCTGGCCAAGCTCTTGAGGAAGGAACGGATCTTACGGGGTGCCCGTTGGATGTGAGTCGGAGCGGAGAACACCAGCAAGTCTGAGGCCGATACCTCCTGAGGAGTCACATCATACACGTTGTGCGATTCCACATCATGTCCCAACAGGGTCATGGCATTACGAACGTGATTAGCCACCAAACGGTTATTGCCGTGCGTTGACTGATAGATTATCGAGACCCTCATACTGACACCGTCCGAGAATCATATTGTGGATTATTAAATGAATCTGAACGTGATCCCATAATTCTTCCCCGTGCCTAACAACACAAACCTTTACTATGACCCTGTGGATTCATTGAGGTCCCGAAGACAATGGGGTGATGGAAATGACCGTTGGTTTGGAGGAGTTAAGACAGAGACTCAGATTGGAGAATGAGCCCAAGGAAAAGATCGATCAACGCGCCTGGAAGGTCTGGACCATAAACGGGTTTGTCAGCTTTCTGATACTGATGGGTCTGGCTTTGGCTTTCAACAACTACGCCGTCGGTATAATGTTCATAACAGAGTTCCATGGTCTACTTGCGTATGCGATAGCGCTTCTCTATGCTCCTTACGGCATGGCCGTGGCGCCTTGGTTGGCTATGCGTTTCTGGCGTTTTGAGGTCAGAGAGGAGGAGCTGGAGACGCAACATGGGATATTCATAATCAGGAGACATCTCATTCCTATGATACGGGTGCAGCATGTTGATACCGAGCATGGCCCGTTGATGAGATATTTCGGACTGGCCACTCTTTATGTGACCACGGCCGCCACCCGCTTCCCTATACCTGCTCTTCCCAAGGAAAGGGCAGAGGAGCTAAGAGGCGAGATATCTGCCCTGGCCAGAGTGAGTGATGAAGATGTCTGAGTATGTACGCCAGCATCCGTTGCTGATAGTAATCGATTCGCTGCGTGGCCTACCCTCCTATCTGGGTGTGGCGATAGTGGCCTCCATCGGTCGCAGCGGTCAAGGAATTGGGCAGATGGGGTTGGTGTTCCTTGCCGTATTCGGGGGGTTGCTGTTGTTAAATATGCTCTTCAGCGCCCTCGGCTGGTTTTACTTTTATTACCGTTACGACAGCGGACACATTCATATCCGCAAGGGCATAGTGTTCAAGTCGGAGAGGTCGATAAAGAGGGAGAGGGTTCAGTCGATAAACGTCTACACCAACATTCTGCAACGGGCCGTGGGTCTGGCTACAATGCAGATCAAAACTGCAGGCACTGATGAGACTGAGGTGAATCTCCGCGCATTAAATTTGGCGGAGGTGGAGAGCATACGGATTCACCTCAAAGGTGGAATCGACCGATTGGAGAGCGGCGAACCGGAGGAGAATGTCATCGCCACTGAGAAATTGGAAGGGAGGAACCTCTGGCTTGCAGGTGCTACTTCCGGAAGGTTCCTCGTCCTGTTCTCGGTCATCGCCTTCCTGGCCTCGCAGATATTCGCCTACATGCCTGATACCTTTCTCAACATCATCTTCGCGGAACTGGTGGAGGTCCCCTTGGAGTTCCTAGCCATAGCACTCGCCGTGCTCCTCATACTATCATATGTCCTTTCCATAGTGGTTTTCGTTATCCAGTATGCCCGTTTCCGTGTCGATCGCTACCAGGACCGTCTGGAGATCCGTTGGGGAATATTGAAACAGAACCACGTTTCGATCGGACTGCATCGGATTCAGGCTTTGACGGTGCAGGAGGGGTTGATAAGGCAGCCCTTAGGTCTAAGCTCCCTCTTCATGGAGGTCGCCGGAGGCGGTTCGGAGGATCAGGAACAGATATCGATGCTGCACCCTCTGTTGCCATTCAAGGATGTAAACCGCTTCTTGGAGAACATACTGCCTGAATATGAAATACCGGACGATATGACCTTCCTGCCGAGTAGGTCCAGGATACGGTACATCATCAGGACATCAATCCCCACAATTATTGTGGCGGCAGCAATCTGGCACACCGTCAACGGCGTTGGTATAGGATTCGGTTGGCTTTCTCTGCTGCTTTTGATTCCCGCATTGGTATTGGCACTGTCTCGGCACTCCAACGGTGCAAGCTCATTGGACGGTCGGCAGCTCACGCTCCGTTTCCGGGATATCAACCGATACCATGTACTCATCAAAAGACCGCACCTGCAATCCTTCACATTGAATGCCGACCCCATCCAGCGTTACAAGGATCTGAGGACTGTCAACGCACCTGTCCTTTCATCCCCCTCGGCCAAATATTTCCAGCTCAAGGACATAGATGCCGCCGAGGCATTGAGGATATGGCGTTGGTATTCAAAATCATCCTGACCGCGGCTGATTCTTTCAGCTGTCACGGTCTAGCATTCCACTTTTCTTTGAGATAGATATATCATCATCCTTGACAGATGTGATTAATGAGGTCGATTGGAATGGAAGTTGTAATATCGGTCATCCTGTTCATAGCGGTGCTGGCAATACTACTCAGCCGCAGAGGCAATGAGTGGAATTTTTGAGGTCTGAATTCAAACCCGTCTTTAAACGTCAGCGTTTTAAGATATCATTATATCTTTTTTTATCTTACTGAAAAAAATGGACAAGAACAGGGCCTGTCAGGAGATAGAGGACAGATTCAGGAAGATCGTCTCCAAGGATCGCGACATCCATGTGGCTCATCTTCTGGTGCACTCCGGCAGCAAAGACATCCATCTCAAATTTGCCGATGGCGACGAAGGAGTGTACGCCCATCCCGATCAGCCCCAATTCACCGCCAGCGTAGGAAAGATGTTCACCTCGACGATAATCGCCATGTTGGAGGAAAAGGGGGAGCTTAGTTACGAGGATCCTGTAGCCGACCATCTCGATGGGGATGTGGTGGAATCGCTGCATGTCATGGACGGTGTCGACCGTAGTAAGGAGGTAAAGCTCAAGCACCTCCTCAATCACACTTCCGGCATCAATGATTATTTTGACGAGGGAACCTCCATAAAAGACATGGACGTATCGATAATAACCGATGACCCAGACCGTTTCTGGACCCCACAAGAGCTGATAAGGTTGACCAAGGATACGACCAAACCGAAGTTCGCTCCTGGGAATGGGTTCTCATACTCTAGTGCCGGATATCAATTGTTGGGGCTGGTGATTGAGAATCTGACGTCAATGCCCTATCACGACGCTCTATCAAAGTTCTTCTTCCGTCCTTTGGATATGCAGAGTTCATACCTCATACAACGCAGTGAACCAATGGTCAGGTCGGAGCATCCGGTTGCGGGTGTGTACCTCGGTGATGACAATCTAGTAGACCATCGTACGTTGAGCGAGGAGTACGCCGCCGGAGGCATCGTGTCATCGGCTGAAGACATGCTCAAATTCATACGGGCATTCGCAGGCATGGAGCTCATCAATGCCGATTCCTACGCCAAGATGCAAGATTGGGCCAAATTCGGATTGGGTTTGGATTACGGTTACGGTCTGATGCGTTTCAAGAAGACCCCATTGATAATGCCATTCGAGTTCATAGGTCATGCTGGAGCTACTGGAACGTTCATGATCCACAACTTTGAAACGGACACATCCTTTGTGGGCGGACTCCATCAGCACTGCAAACACGGTAAGGCGCTGAGGATGGCGTTCATGTCCCATATGATAGTGAACAAGATACGGTGAACATCCTCATTCGAGATGTATCCATTCCAACGGTAATAAAATAAATATCAAACTGCAGATAGCCATCCACGGTTTGAGGGGCAATCGCCAGCATCTTGTTAGGCCATGTGTTTCCCAAACGGAGGTTGATAACCATGACGAGTTTGGAAGCATCCCGTTTGTTCGAGGAATTGAGGAACAGAAGGCCGTTGGTCCATCACATAACCAACTATGTGACCGTGAACGACTGTGCCAACATTGCAATTTGCACCGGTGCGGCACCGGTCATGGCCGACGCCATCGAGGAGATGGATGACATGGTGTCCATCGCCGGCGCCCTGGTCCTGAACATCGGCACACTCAACGACCGTCTAGTCAAATCGATGTTGGCAGCGGGAAGAAGAGCCAATGAACTAGGGATCCCTGTAATCGTCGACCCTGTCGGTGCCGGTGCCACTCCCTATAGGACGGAGACCGTCAACCAACTTCTTAATGACCTGGACGTCGCCGTCCTCAAGGGCAATGCCGGCGAGATAGGCATCATGGCCGGTTCAGATGCCAAAGTGGTCGGTGTGGACTCACATGGTGTAAAGGGCGACCCGGTGGAGATCTGTAGCGAGTATGCAGAACGCCTTGGCCTGACCGTCGTGATGACCGCTCCCGAGGACATCATCAGTGATGGTAAGGACACCTATGTGGTCAGCAACGGCCACCCGATGATGGAGCTGGTCTCGGGTACGGGATGCATGGCATCCACCGTTGTCGGTGCTTTCAACGCCATATCCAAGGACCGGGCATTGGCCAGCGCATCCGCATTGGTGGCAATGGGTCTCGCAGGTGAGAAAGCGGCCTTGGAGGCCAAGGGCCCCATGTCCTTCCGTACGAAGCTGTTCGACAGCATGTACAACATGACTCCCGCCGACGTGGCATCCGGTGCCAAGGTCAGGAAGATATGAGAGCACAGTACCTGGTTTATGTGGTCACCGACGAGAAGGTCTCCGGCGGCAGGAGTCACGTGGAGATCGCAGCCGCAGCCGTGGCAGGTTCTGCGGATGTGGTCCAGCTACGGTCCAAGGATGCTGATGGCAAGAGTACGTTGGACACGGCCAAGCGGATAAAGGAGCTCACCCGTGGCACGGGGACGATGTTCATTGTCAATGACCGTCTGGATGTGGCCCTGCTCAGTGGGGCCGACGGCGTGCATCTCGGTCAGGACGACATACCTGTAGCCGAGGCCCGGAGGATATCACCTCCGGGATTCATCATCGGTGTGTCGGTAGGCAGTGTCGAGGAATCGATGAAAGCTGAAAAGGACGGTGCGGATTACGTTGGATTGGGTCCGGTCTTCTCCACCACCTCCAAGGACGATGCCGGACCGGTATGTGGTCTTGGACTGCTGAGTGAGGTCAAGAGCTCGGTGCAGATACCGGTGGTCGCCATCGGGGGCATAACCATGGAAAACGCTGAATCGGTGATCGAAGCGGGCGCCGACGGTCTGGCGGTGATATCAGCAGTCCTAGTTCCCGAGGACATCAGCGCCGCATGCCTTGAACTGCGGCAGAGGGTCAGCGCCCCTGAGAACAAATCATAAACCACAAATCGTTGCATATTCAAACATCAACTGAGACTAAAGACATTAGGACCTGCTCCAACAATCAATAATCCAATAATGCAAGGGAAGTGGGATAATGGAACTGAGGATTGAGAGGACCGGAGAGTACGATCGCGTGACCAGGAAGCTCAACAAACTGAGACTGGAGTTCATACGCGTCCAAGCTAACAATCCTGACGATCCGAGATTGGATATACTCAAGGTGGAGATGACCGTACTGAAAAGGGCGCTTATACTCCTGGATTACGAGAGGGACGGGAGGGAGCCACCTATGATCTTCCGTCGCGATGATGTGGAATGATCCCCTTCAGAATGTCCGTAAAAAACTTCTGGATACTGGGAATTCAAGTCTCTAGATCCGAAGTTGTCATTTGAATATTCACATCATTCTTACTCTGTCTAAAAGCCCAATAATGCCCATCGTCAAGTTTTATCATCCGCATCCATGTCTGAAACCATCGGCAGACCTGATATGAAAATATTAGATACCAGGCAATCACAGAAATTCCGGCAGGGTTCCAACCAGGCCGAATATGGTTTAATCCTAATTGCCGATTAGGTGGTGATGGTATCGAACGGCGTCCGCGCCCTGATTCTGGTCGGCACCGGCGGAGCATTGGGCTCGATGATGAGATTCGCTGTCCATGATCTCATGCCATACGGCGTCTTTCCCTGGTCCACGCTGACCGTGAACTTCCTGGGGAGTTTCCTGCTTGTTTATCTGTTGTTTAATGTCGTCCGTGAACACCACTCGTTCGAGGCCTTGTCACTCTTTCTTTTCATGGGTCTACTGGGAGGTTTCACCACATTCTCAGCATTCAGTTTTGAGACCATGGAGCTGATGATCGATGGCCGATGGCTCTTGGCAATCATCAACGTGATCCTGAACATCTCTCTATGTCTGTTCGGCGCATTCGCGGGAATGTCATTGGCCAGGAGAAATAAGTGACAGGATGGTTTTCACGAATATCGCGATTTCCTACAGACAATGATAAGTACTCTGTGAAACAAACATCTACAGATATCTCAAAGGAACGTGATTTCATATGGATGCTTTAAAAGTAGGACAGATGGCGCCGGAGTTCTGTCTCCCCGACATCTACGGGGGGAAGACATGCCTGGCAGATTTGAAAGGTAGTTATGCGGTGGTTTACTTCTATCCTAGGGACGGGACACCCGGATGCACGAAGCAGGCCAAGGACTTCTCTGCGGCCATGCCGGAATTCGAGAGACTGGGCGTGAAAGTGGTCGGAATAAACCCCGACTCATTGGAGAGTCACAAGAAATTCATCGAGAAGAACGAACTGACCGTACCTTTGCTCTCGGACACTGAGCAGGTGGTTTTGAAAGCCTTCGGCGTCTGGGATAGGAAGACCATCGCCGGGAAGATGTTCAACGGCGTAGTCAGGAGCACGTTCATCCTCGATCCCGAAGGGAAGATCGTACACGTTTGGCCTAAAGTGAAGGTGCTTGGACATATTGATGATGT
>SKHQ01000072.1 GCA_007116915.1 Candidatus Methanomethylophilaceae archaeon | reverse complement strand
TGGTGGACCAAGCGGGATTTGAACCCGCGGCCTCCTGCTTGCAAAGCAGGCGATCTTCCGAGCTGATCTATTGGCCCATTCAGGCGTCCAATCGGAAGATACAATAAATATGTTTCGAACGAGCATATCCATCTTGATGCGGAATGTTGACGAAGGGTTAATATACCGTGTTATATGTTAGCACGTATCACGAGGGATAGAATGTTCGGTAAACAAATCCGTATGGAGAGGATACTAGACCGTAACTCCGGCAACGCTGTTATCATACCGATGGATCACGGTATGTCCGTTGGTCCCATCGACGGGTTGACGGATATGTGTCATGCAATTGATTGCATTTCCCGAGGCGGGGCCACTGCGGTGGTGATGCATAAGGGCATAGTCCCATACGGCCACAGGAGCAGTGGCCATGATATTGGTTTGATATTGCATCTCTCCGCCTCGACCAACATGGGCACCACCTCAGACTGCAAGGTCCTGGTGGCCACAGTCGAAGAAGGGATAAAACTCGGTGCCGATGCTGTATCGGTTCATCTGAACATAGGTTCTGACACCGAACCGGCGATGCTGAGTGACATCGGCGCCGTCTCACGCAGTTGCATGGAATGGAGCATACCGCTATTGGCGATGGCCTACCCACGCGGCCCAGGGATCAAGAATCCTTTTGATGTCGATTTGGTGAAACACTCCGCGCGTGTGGCTACTGAATTGGGCGCTGATCTGATCAAGACCAACTACACCGGAGATCCTGACACCTTCAAGGAGGTCGTCAAAGGGGCACTGGCTCCCGTGGTCATAGCCGGCGGTCCGAAGGTTTCCTCCGATGAGGAGCTGCTGACAATGGTCAAGGAGTCTCTGGAAGCGGGAGGCAGGGGCGTATCCATCGGCAGGAACGTGTTCCAACACCACAATGTTGAAGGCATAACCAAAGCAATATCGGCAATAGTGTTGCACGAAAAGAGCGTGGAAGACGCTATGCAATTCCTGAGGTGATGAATTGGGACGTGTATGGGCGCGGGCCGACCTGCCCGATGACCAGGATATCCGAAAGACCCTGGCAACAAAGGCCATGGAAAGAGGTATAGACGACATTCTGGTCAGAAAGGGAGATGACGCTTTTTCTGAATTGGGAAGGATCAACCTTCATTTCCGTGAAGGAGAAATGGTTGAATCCGCATGGGGCTCATTACGTATGGTCTCCGTTGACGGTCCTGAAATCATGCAGGAAATAATGGAGTCTGCGGGAGAGAGTTCTTTCATAGTCAGCACCAGGGATTGGAAGGTCATCCCTCTGGAGAACATGGTCGCCGCTTTCCAGGGAAGCGGCTCAAGACTTGTGGCCATGGCCGAAGGTTTGGAGGAGGCCAAGGTGTTCCTCCATACTCTGGAAATGGGCGTGGACGCGGTACTTCTTGAACCGGAGGATTGGGATGATGACGCCATCGTCTCATTGATATCCTCTGAATCTGCGGTCGGACTGCAAGCAGTTACGGTGAAAGCCGTCAAGAAGATTGGTCTGGCTGATCGAGTTTGTGTCGACACCTGCAACATAATGGTCCCGGGGGAAGGGATGCTTATCGGATCACAATCGGCATGTATGCTGCTGGTACAATCGGAGAGTGAGGAGAGCGGCTATGTGGCTTCTAGACCTTTCAGGGTCAACGCCGGTGCCGTCCACGCCTATGTGATGACACCTGGTGGAAAGACTCGTTACCTATCTGAACTAAAAGGCGGGGATGAAGTCATGGTGGTGGATAAGGACGGCCGCAGCCGCCGGGCGGTGGTGGGCAGATGCAAGACGGAGAGCAGACCCATGCTCCTCATAGAGATGGAACATGAAGGGAAGAGCTTCAACGCCGTTGTCCAGAACGCAGAGACCGTCAGACTCGTTGGTCCGGGCGGTTCGATATCCGTATCACATCTGAAGCCAGAGGATAAGATCCTCGCCGTCGTGAGCGAGGGCGGTCGTCATTTCGGTATGAGTGTCGACGAGACGATAATCGAGACATGACCCGACTTTGCCTATCCATCGGTCGAAAGGAGGACCTCGGATCCCCGGCCATAGAGTCGGCCGACCTTTTGGAGATAAGGTATGACCTACTAGGAGGCATGCCCGATAGTCTTCCGGAAATCCCATTCGTGGTCACACTGGGAGATCTTAAAGGCGAAAGTAGGGAGAGTGCAGTCATTGAAGCCCGTCAGAGAGGAGCATTACTCATTGACATTGGCGAGGAGCATGTTCCCGGAATCGATACGGAGCATACGATCATGTCCCACCATGATTGGGAGTTCACACCGGATGGCGAAGGTATTTGCAAAATATTCGCCTCGTTGGAAGGCAGTATGAGAAAAGCGGCATTCATGGTCAACTCCTTCACTGACTTGGTCAGTATTATGGATGCATCACATATGATCAACGGCAGACGGGTGTTGATAGGCATGGGAGAACTTGGAGCCGTTACACGCATAAGGTCTGATTTGATTGCGAATGAGTTCACATTCGCCCACGGTGGTTCAGCCACCGCATCGGGACAATTGCATATTGACGATATGCGTGAGCTTGGCGATGACGCAATGATACTGGGCATAACGGGAAGGCCGCTAGGGCACAGTCTGTCACCGGAACTACATCGCGCAGCCCTCAAGGCAGTCGGAATCAAGGGCAAATACCTAAGATTCGATGTGCCACGACTCGATGACCTCGCCCCATTCATCAAATCTTACGATATACGCGGCCTGAACGTCACCATACCTTACAAAGTGGAGGCCCTGGCGCATATGGACTCCTTAGATTCATCCGCCTCCGCAGTGGGGGCTTTGAACACCATATGTAACGAGGGAGGAAGGCTGGTGGGATACAACACCGATGTACTAGGTGTCAAAGAGTCCCTGCTGCAGAGCGGATATGTTTTTGAAGGCGGTCGTGCCCTGGTCATAGGCGCCGGCGGCGCAGCCATGGCCTGTTGTCAGGCATTGATGTCTGAAGGCAGTCATGTCACCGTTACCGCTCGTAGTGAGGATAAGGCGAAAATCCTATCCAACCGGTTCGGCACTGAATTCATGAAGCACGTGGACGATCTGCAAAAATTCGACCTTATCGTGAACTGCACCCCACTGGGCATGGAGGGATTCCCGGCCGATTCCCCTATCGATACCTCGACCTTGAACAACACCCATACCGTGTTTGACATGGTATACAGACCAAGGGAGACGCCTTTCATCGCAGAAGCAGCATCGAGGGGTTCATTGACGATCGAGGGGATAGAGATGCTTATCCATCAGGCCCGGGCATCATTCCGCATATGGACCGGCCATGAGGTTGAAGCGGATGTCATGAGAGAGGTCATCGTATGATAATAGGCAGGGCTGAATCACACGGTGCGATAACGGTGGTTAACGCCATTCCCAGCGGGAGGGGCTCCACGATAGGTATCGACCTGAAGACCACGGCGGAATTCGAACCGATAGGAAGAGGTCTGGATGTCAAAATAGTGGCGCATGATCCGACGGATGACCGTCTAGCAAGGATCTGTGCTGAGAATATGCATCTAGCCTTGGGCCGACCATGTCATGGATTATTGAAGATTGATTCCGAGATACCGCCTTCACGGGGATTGAAGAGTTCCAGCTCAGCGGCCAATGCCATCTGTATGGCAATCGCCAGGACATACAAAAGCGACATGGATGTTATGGATATCATCCGCATAGGATGCGAGTCATCTGTTGAAGCGGGAGTTTCCATAACCGGAGCGTTCGACGATGCCTGCGGATGTCATTTTGGAGGCATCGTTTCAACTGACAACCTGCGGATGGTGATAGAGGCTATGCTTCCCTATGTTGGAGATCATAAAGTGATGATCCATGTGCCAGAGGCCATGATCATTAAGAAATCATTGAATGTCGAGGCTTTCCACAGCCGTTGGCAAGAGTTCGATGAAATGATAGTGGGTTGTATGGCTGACCCGTTCAAGACCTTGACCGAAAACGGCCGGATCGTCGCCGAGATACTCGGATTGGATGACTCTTTGGCAGAGAGGGCCATAGATGCTGGAGCGCTGGCGGCAGGAGTGACCGGTACCGGACCAGCAATAGCCATAGTTGCTTCGGAAGAGGTCTGCGACAGGATTATCGAGAATGAATCAGAGGGTGAGTTCATAATAACCAACCTGAGGTGCGCAATTTGAAGATTTTTCCCGGAGAGATAAGCGGGTGCGTCACCGCCCCACCCTCCAAGAGCCATAGTCATAGGGCCATATTCCTTTCCTCCATGGCTGACGGCGAGTCAGTCATCGACGAGCCTCTGCTATCCGCTGACACCCTGTCTTCATGTGACGCCATGCGGGCTTTCGGTGCCGATATCGAGGTTAGGGACTCCAGGCTGAGGGTGAGGGGAGGCGGTCTGATGTCCAAGGGAGGGGCCATTGATGTGGGTAACTCCGGCACGACTTTGAGGCTACTTTCCGGACTGGCCTCTCTTTTCCCCCAGACGACGGTCATAGATGGTGATTCTTCTCTTCGAACAAGGCCAATGGGTCCGCTAATTAATGCCCTAACAGAGATGGGAGCCCGTTGTTCTTCCTTTCAGGGAAAGCCCCCGGTGTCCATCAGCGGCCCTCTGGTCGGCAGGAAAGTATCTATCGAAGGAGGAGTCAGTTCACAATTCATCAGCTCATTGCTATTGGCCAGTGGTCTTCGCGAGGTGGACACCACTGTCGAGGTCCTAGGACGTATGAGTTCTAGGCCTTATGTGGACATAACCATCTCCATGATGAGGCGTTTCGGTGCCACTGTCCACTGTGATGGCTCTTCATTCACCATAGAGGGAGGCGAATATGTCCCTCATGATTATCGTGTACCAGGAGATTTCTCCTCTGCTGCATTCCCTCTGGTCGCAGGTGCTATAGCCGGGGACGTCAAGGTAACCGGGTTGGATCACAACGATCTGCAGGGAGATAGGGCCATATTGGACATACTTCGGTCATTCAATGCGGATGTTGAAATCGGAGAGGGATGGGCCCGGGTGAAGAAGAGCAAACTAGAGGCTGCGGATGTGGACCTGGGCGACACCCCCGACCTTTTTCCGATAGTTTCCGTTTTGGCCGCTAACGCCGAGGGTACAAGCCGGCTGTTCAATGCTAGTCACTTGCGTTTCAAGGAGAGTGATAGGATAGCCACCTCGGTGGCAATGTTGAAGTCCATGGGTGCCCATGTTACTGGCACCGACGACGGATGTATAGTAAAAGGTGGCAGACCTTTGAGAGGCGGGATCGTCGAAACCCATGGTGACCATCGCATTATGATGGCCGGATTCGTAGCTGGACTCAACGTAATAGGCCACACGGAGATGTCCTCAAACGGTGAGCACGAGGTTTCATATCCTTTGTTCCTGGAACAGATGGGACATCTGGGCGTGAAGATGGAGTTTGATTGAGATGAACACTATTGGCAATGACATCAGAATCACTTTGTGGGGAGGCAGTCATGGATCCCATATCGGTTGCGTACTCGAAGGTGTCAAAGGTGGTCTGGAATTGGATAATGATAAGATCACCGAAGAGATGTCTTTACGCCGCCCCTCCCCTGGAATTGGGACCGCGAGGATGGAGAAGGATGAGGTCCTCTTTCTGTCAGGCGTGACAGAGGGAGTGACCAACGGAGACCCCATCTCCATAATGATTGCCAACAATGACACGCGTAGCAAGGATTACGAACAGTTCCGCCATCGACCCCGCCCCGGTCATGCCGATTTCACAGCAGTTATAAGGAATCCAAACCACGACATAAGAGGCGGCGGTATGTTCTCAGGACGGTTGACAGCCCCGTTGGTGGCTGCCGGGACCGTATGCAGGCTGGGTTTGGAAGCGGAGGGGATTGATATCGGAGCATTCACACGAGGTATAGGCGAGGTTATCGACCCTCAAGAAAGAAGTATAGAGGAGTGCTGGGATTCTCGTGCTTTCAGTTCAAGGGCATGCACCAAGGATCTTGATGATGAGATGATCGAGACGATTATGAATGCATCTTCAGAAGGCGATAGTCTAGGCGGAGTGGTTGAGTGTCATTTGGAAAACCTGCCCATCGGAGTTGGTGAACCATGGTTCGATTCCTTGGACGGTGAACTGGCCAAAAGCATGTTCTCCATACCTGCCATGCGTGCTTTTGAGATCGGAGATGGTCTCCTATCCTCCCGTTCAAAGGGTTCTGAGATGAATGACCCCTTCACCTTGGCAGGAAACGAGGTGTTCACAACAACCAACCATCATGGTGGCGTTCTGGGCGGCCGCAGCAGTGGAATGCCTCTGGTATTCCGTTGCTTCTTAAAACCCACGCCTTCGATATCAAAGACCCAATGCACCGTTGACCTGGAAAGTTTACAGGATGTTCAGTTGCAAATCGAGGGGCGGCATGACCCTTGCATCGTACCCAGAGCGGTGGCTGTTGTGGAAGCCATGGCATGCCACTGCATATACGATATGATGTCAAGAGGTGGATTCCTTGAGAATTGAGACCCTTAGAGAGGAGATAGCTGACCTAGACCGGCAGATAATGGACCTCATTGGCAAGAGGATTACCGTTGCCAAAAAGATAGGGGGCTGGAAGAATGAGAACGGAAGCCCCATCAGGGACGTCCCGGTTGAGGAAAAGGTTATCGAACGTTACATTACGATAGGCGAGACATATTCGATAAGTAAACGCACCAGCAAGGAGGTTGCCCAGGCACTAATCAGAGAGGCGGTCGATGTTCAGGCCGCACTGCCGCGGAAAGCTTTCGGCAAAAAGATTCTTATCATCGGCGGAGAAGGTAAGATGGGAAGATGGTTGGAACGCTTCCTCTCTGACAACGGCCATGTGGTGACGTCCCTCGATATGGATGGACCTTCGGTGGCCGAGGCGATCGAAGAAAAACAAGTGGTAATAATTTCAACACCGATATCTACCGTTGACGGTTTATTGAAGGATATTGCCACGACGGGCACTAGCGCCCTGATATTCGACATCTCATCTTTGAAATCACCCTTCTTGAACACTCTTAAGGATATGGCTCACAACATGAAAGTTTGTTCAGTGCATCCCATGTTCGGACCGACCATACCATCGCTTTATGACAAGAATATCATGTTTTGTGACTGTGGCTCCCCTGAGGCGGTGGAGGAAGCCATGGGTTTGTTCGATGGACACGGAGCCAATATGATCAGGTTGCCGGTCGATGAGCATGATCGCAGGATGTCATATGTACTCGGCATGAGCCATGCTATCAACATCGCGTTCTTCACATCATTGGCCGATAGTGGAATGACTTACAAGGACCTCAAAAAGGTGGGCTCTACAACTTTCCGAAAGATGATAGAAGGTTCCGAGGAAGTGGCTCGGGAGAATCCTCTTCTTTACTATGAGATCCAGAACCTTAATGACAACGCCGAGATAACATGGACCAGATTCATGGATGCGGTCGATAAGGTTAAGGAGGCATCCCTTGCCGAGACGCCGGAGATGTTTGTAGAGATTATGGAAAAAGGTAGGGTTTATTTCGAAGGTCAGTCCAGATAGGCTCCCTTCGATGCGCTGTTGACCAGCTGACGGTACTTCTTGAGTACGCCTCTCGGGGCTTTGTCGATAGGTTCGACCTCGGTCAGACGTGACTCGATCTCCGCTTCGGAGAGGTCGACCTCAAGCTTCCTGTCAGGTATGTCGATGGTTATCATATCGCCGTCCCGAACAGCTGCTATGGGGCCCTTGTCATAAGCCTCAGGACATACATGACCGATGCTACCGCCGCGAGTTGCCCCGGAGAAACGGCCGTCGGTTATGAGTGCCACGCTTTCAGAGAGGCCCATACCAGCTATCAAGCTGGTGGGAGAGAGCATCTCCGGCATACCCGGTGCACCCTTTGGCCCTTCATAACGTATGACGACCACCATTCCACCTTGGATGTCGCCAGCCATAATTGCGTCCATGGCATCAGACTCAGAATCAAATACGCGAGCCTCTCCAGTGAACCTGAGCATGGACTCACTGACTGCAGATTGCTTGATGACCGAACCCTCTGGTGCCAGGTTTCCTTTGAGTATCGCAATGCCACCTTCTAAATGATAAGGGCGGTCCAGCGGCCTGAGAACCTCATCGTTCAACACCTGAGCGGATGATGCGATCGCCTTGAGGTTAGTGCCGCCAACCGTCTCGGTGTCTTCGATGAATGGTAGAAGTCTGTTGAGGACTGCGGGGATGCCGCCGGCCTCCTCGAGATGACGCATGTGGTATGGTCCGCCCGGCCTAAGGCTTGTTATGTGAGGTATCTCACGGGATATGGTGTCGAATATATCCAGATCGATGTCCACACCGAACTCCCTGGCTATCGCGGGGATGTGTAGGGCGGTGTTGGTCGAACCGCCAATGGCCATATCGACGCGGACAGCATTCCTGATGCTTGCTTCTCCGACCATGGAGCGAGGGTTCTTACCTTTGCGGACTAGCTCCACAATCTTTCGACCCGTCTCCTTTGCCAATTCAATCTTACGCGGATCGATGGCCATCATCGTACCGCAGCCCTGGAGACTGAGTCCCATCACCTCTGTCAGACATGCCATGGTGTTGGCAGTGAACAATCCGGAGCAACTTCCCTCGCCGGGGCATGCTGCACACTCTACCCGATGGACGGCTTCTTCATCCAACTTTCCGGCCTTGAATTGACCCATGGCCTCGAAAACAGACTGTAGGTCAGCTGGAGCGCCATCGAGGTTGCCCGCTTCCATCGGTCCCCCCGTAAGAATCACAGCCGGTATATCGACACGACCCACGGCCATCAACATTCCCGGAGTTATCTTATCACAGTTGGTGACACCGACCCATCCGTCCAAAGAATGTGATTGGACCATTATCTCGCAGCAATCAGCGATGGTCTCCCGGGAAACAAGTGAGTAACGCATGCCCTGGTGACCCA
This sequence comes from Candidatus Methanomethylophilaceae archaeon, assembly GCA_007116915.1. Taxonomy (GTDB): domain Archaea; phylum Thermoplasmatota; class Thermoplasmata; order Methanomassiliicoccales; family Methanomethylophilaceae; genus PWHV01. The sequence continues at coordinate 692 of SKHQ01000072.1, read as the reverse complement.
TGGCTATCCCGTCGCAGACTCCGGGTACACCGAATGTGAATGCCACACCGCCAGCTTCTTCAATGCCTTCGCGAACGGCGTCAGCAAGCTTGTTAAGATGTACATGACCAGGAACGATATCGTTCCAGGAGTTGGCAATTCCGATGAATGGTTTGTTGAAGTCCTCATCCTTGAGTCCCGCTGCCCGAAGAAGGCTGCGGGATGGGGCCTTGTCCAGGCCTTTCTTTATCTTGTCGCTCCTCAATGCTTCACCTCTGCGATGAAAGCATGATAAGAAAGAAGGATTAATAATTTGGCGATAATGGTTTGGAGTTTTTAAGGGAGACTCGCGGAGTCAGTTTGGATTAAATGCTGCGGAGGACGATCTCAATGTTCACGCCGTCCGGGACCTGGATCCTCATAAGCTGACGCAGTGCGCGCTCATCTGCATCCAGGTCTATCAGCCTCTTGTGGATCCTCATCTCCCAGCGGTCCCAGGTCTCGGTGCCTTCACCATCTGGGCTCTTGCGGCACGGGACCTTGAGCTTCTTGGTGGGCAACGGCACAGGTCCGCGTATGGATACGCCGGTCCTCTGTGAGATCCCACGTATCTGGGTGCAGACGCTGTCGACCTTCTCGGGGTCGGTTCCGCTGAGTGATATCCTTGCTCTTTGTGACATGTTCTACCCCTAATTTATAAAAAAGGGAAGGGA
>SKHQ01000049.1 GCA_007116915.1 Candidatus Methanomethylophilaceae archaeon | reverse complement strand
GAATGTCGGCTGGAGGATAGACTATTTCCTGGTCAGTGAGAATCTAAGGGACAATTTGGTTTCGGCGGGCATAATGCCGGATGTGATGGGCTCGGACCATTGCCCGATCTATGTGGATCTGTCCTTCTGATAAACCACCAATGAACGGAGACGGTTGATGGCACCAATCAGCTCATGGCTCCTGAACCCCGCCCGCTCCCCGTTGACATCGCCTAGACAGTCAAGGCTCTTCTCTTTGATACGGTCCGTTACCTTTGCGGACAGTTCCGCCATGGAAGTCTCGTCGTCCATCATCTGCCAGGCCAATACCATGGCATCGGCCAACGTTCGTGTCTGCGATAAGTCCACGAGTTGTTCCAAGGAGGAAAGGTCCAGGTCCTCCTTCCCGAATGTCAGGATATCGACCTCGCGGGCGGAGACCTTGACGTCCTTACCACCGCGGCTGGGATCGAGACTCTTGGATAGAGGAACGCGGGAATATGATGATGAGAACGGTTCTTCCGCCTCGGACTCTCTGTCGCTGGGGAATGTTGCCGCAACATCCTTGGCGACCTTCGTGACCTCCGATGCGACATAGGATGATAACATGATGACCGTGTCGGCAATATCCAGGAACTCACCTGAGCCACCGACGACCAGGACGCATGAGCAACCTTGGGATTCCATCATTGGACCGATACGGTCGACGAAGGGCTTGATGGGCTCGTTATCCTTGCTAACCAGCATCTGCATCCTTCGGTCCCGGGTCATGAAATTGCTTGCCGACGAGTCCTCATCGATGAGAAGGAGGGACGTTCCCACTTCCAGCGCCTCCATTATGTTGGCGGCCTGCGAGGTGGATCCACTGGCATTGTCCGTGGAGAAATCATTGGTGCTTAGTCCCCCGGGAAGATTGCCTATGAAGGGAGATATGTCCACTTTCTCCACCCTTCTACCGTCTTCGGAACGCACCTTGACCGCATCCTCAACGGTGACGACGAGCTCCCTCCCGTCGCCCGGCATGTGGTCGTAAACGCCGTGTTTGATAGCTTCCAGCAATGTAGACTTTCCGTGGTATCCTCCGCCTACGATTAGTGTCAATCCTTTTGGTATGCCCATGCCGGTGACCCTGCCGACATTGGGCAGGTCGACCTTGACCCTAAGGCTCAGTGGCGATCGGAACGGGACGGCATTGGATAACGGCCACTGGTCAACACCGCTTTTCCTTGGCAGTATGGAACCGTCAGCGATGAAGGCCACCAACCCCATGGGCTCCAACTTCGATCTCAAGGCATGAGCGTCCTCCGCGCACCAGATGTGCTGCTGGATCCTCTTCTCCTTGTATGAATCGAAAAGCATTGATTCCCGGACGATTGTAGGCAGATGCTCGGTCAGGAGCTCTATGGCGCTGTCACCTTCTATACGTCTGGCTTGCGCCGGCAATCCCGCTGTGAACCTTACCTCGATGAATTTGTTGTTAATTACTACGGAGCTCCTCTCCAGGATCTCCTGTCCCGGGCGAGGGATGGATATCTTGCCGCTACCACCGGTCCCCATTCCGCCCCGGGCGCGCATCCTCCCTGCTTCCCAGAAACGTCTGGCTATGAGATCACGGAGGGCTATTTCCCTAATACGGCTGCTATATGTCCATTCCGGGAACCGGGCCTCTTTCTGAGGTATTCTCAACCTCATGCGGCTGGGGGCGGCGAAGGTGTCCCCTTGGACATGATCTATGAACAAAGTCCAATCTTCCAACACATAACTGCCTTTGAGATCGCGGTAAGAACGGTATCCTTTACCGTCCACTTTTCGTATCTCCGAGACTAGGTCGCGCTCCGCCATCACTCATCCCTCCGGCTCAAGAAGTGCGAATCCGTTGATTGGATCATGAACCCTAACGGCCTTGATGCCTATGATCTCATGGATTATCACTTCCATGATGAGCCATACTCTAACACCAGCCCTTACGCATCCCGTTACCGCCCTTCCATCCCTGCCGCAGGAAGCATGCATATGTAGGAGAGGTTTGCCGCTCTCATCGATGAAAATCGTACCGCTGCCACTCAATTCGTGAACACCATCGAGAACATGACTCATCGGTTCCACGGGCGATGATCGACCGTCTTTTGGCCCGACTATCAGACGAGAACCGTCATCGGCGCCACCAACTGCCACGACAGATGCGGAGCGTATGGAATTCTTCAGCGCGAACAGTTCAATCTGCTCATGTAGGACCTCTCCATCCTCCAGGCGGAGAACGAAAGCCCTTCCCGCAGTCCCGGAAGCGGATTTCATCGGAGTCCTCCTTCAGCGGTATTTGCTGTAACGGTCCAAGAGACGACTGATACGGGAGTACTCCTCCTCGGTCAGTCCCTCTTCAGAAATGAAGTCCTTGGCGTAGATCTTGGCGTCCTTTATCGAGGTCCGAGATGCCTTTGCAATTAGACTGGCTAAAAACGAAGATTGTACAGAGGGATCCAAAGTGCTCTTTTCCAGTATCTCCCTCAAGTCATACCTGAACGGCCCGATACGGCGGGTGCTCAGCATGGATTGGCGCTTGCT
>SKHQ01000064.1 GCA_007116915.1 Candidatus Methanomethylophilaceae archaeon | reverse complement strand
GGTCAAACACCTTCTTTATCAATGTTGAATGGCAACCTTGGAAGACCGGCCCGATGAATATTATCAGGTCAGTCTTGACGAATAGGCAGTTGAGTTCCCTGCCGAAGTCGTCGATGACACACTCACCGGGAGTTCTGATCCAACAATCGAAACAGCCGCGGCAATGGGAAATCTCCTTCTCATGGAGAATAAACCGTGTGATTTCAGTAGCCTCATCCTCTGCCTCAGAGGCAATGTTAGCCGAGAGGCTCTTTAGCAACACATCTTTCTCATCTGTCCCATCTAATATCAGGGCTTCCACATTACAGGATATGATGCATCGGATAGAAAAACGGTGGGATGGCGATTACCAACACAACTTGTTTGTTCAATTAAAAAACTAAAAACCCATTGAGCCGATATTCAACAAAAAATCAATTGTCGCAGATAAACCGCTTAATAAAAACCACCAGGAACACTTCTGTTTCAAATGGTCTTTAAGACCATCATCAAGTCAGGCCAACAGGCATGAAACTTTAGCTAGTACCATATCTACATGGTCGGGGACCTTCACCTTGTACCAGGCCTCCTTCACCGTGCCTTCTGGCCCGATGATGAAAGTCGACCTGACCACGCCCATGAACTCCTTCCCGTACATACTCTTCTTCTGCCACACTCCATAGCCTTCGGAGACCTTGCTGCCCTCATCGGAGAGAAGCTTGATCTCCAGAGAGTTCTTCTCCACGAACTTGGCATGGCTGGACGGAGGGTCCGGACTGACGCCGATTATATCCACGTTCATCTGATCGAATCTCTTCTTGGCATCATTGAAATCCTTGGCCTGCTGCGTGCATCCCTTGCTGCCATCCTTGGGATAGAAATAGAGTACGATGTGTCTACCCTTGAAGTCATCCAGGCAGACATCCTTCCCATCCTTGTCTTTCAGGCAGAAGGCTGGTGCGATATCCCCGATCTTGAGTTCTACCATATCTTCGCCACCTTTTACTTGATATCATTGTCCGAGCATCTAGATAAGTTGTTTCCTTTGCGGAATGGATACAAACGTATGCCTTGTGGACTGTCCAGCATTGTTTTCCTGAATGAGAGTTCAAGGATTCAGCATAAGGAATGGATCCAGGTCATGAGCTATGACGCACATCAAAGAAACTCAAAATCCCATGACAGGAGCATGATGTACCAACCGCCACGGAAAGAGGGCCTTGGCTTCCAACCACAGTCCCAATCAACTCAATGAGTTGTGATGCATCGAAGCAGCCGACACCTGAACCCATCAGATGGGATGTGAGGACAAGGGATACATCCACTGTCTTTGAGCAGGCTTCCGACAGAACGGCATCCATCTTACGGCCTTTTTTGAGACCGCTAACGGGACAATAATCCTCCGGTTGACCGCAACCCGGGTCACACGTCCCTCCCGGCGGCATCAGGGAAGCGACCAGTAATCCATTCCGCAGATCCGATTTGAACACCAGGACCGGGTCCACCTCGGACATAACCTCGATCATCTTCCTCGAACCCTTGACAAAAGGCACATCATGCTCTTCCATGGCGCTCGCCACCACCAAGCCGGCCAGATGGCCTGGTATACAAGGTACGATGACGTCGGGCGGATCCTCGCTCAGAATCCTGAGCGTCTCATGCACCGCCTTTCCCGTGATCAAACCAGCCTCTCCCGGCCCGATATCTGAGAAGTCATCAGCGACCTTTTCGCACAGCGAACGGGCACAGCATGAGTCGTCAATATCAATCACAAGCGTTCTATATCCCGACTCCAAGGAATGACGTAGCGCTCGCGTGCCGAAGATACCTCCGCCGGCTATCAGGACCTTGATGCCCGTATCCATAGTCAATCCCGTCACTCCACCAACCAGAATATGTCAGTGATCAGTTCTTCAGGCGAGACATCCTCGGGGCTGTTGAGGTAATACTCCCACATCGGGCCGGCCTTGAGACCTTCTCCTGTCAGGAACTCCATAATTTTTTGATAAGTATCCATCAGCCCTTCGTATGGGCCAATATGGCGGGTGTTTACCGTTTTACCTGCCGGGAGGTGGAAAACTCTGATGGAATCCGTTTCCGGTATGTCATTCACCACCGGCCAGCCACAGTCCATTGTTGTGACTCTGTCGTCGAATCCATGATAGAACACGAAAGGCGCACCGGCAGGGTATCCGCCGTTGCTGGAGATGTGGTCGGCAACCTTATGGAATGCCTCTACCACGGCAACACCTATCATATCGTTGGCAACCTGGGAGTGCATGGCGAGGCAAAGCGTCTTCTCAACATCCACAATCCTTATCGCATGGTCCATAGTTTTATAACGACATTTCGAATATTTAAAAGGTAAAGGAGCTTAGACAACTCGAAACATCTATTGTCCAGGGATATCGATAAGTACCGTCTATTCCGATATTCGCCCATGAAGGTTCTGAGGAGGTCTCCTTTGAATTTCCGGGCACGTCTCGGTGCATCGCCCGGTTCATATAACATTCTCCCCGAGTTGAAGAAGGAGACTTCAGAGATCACGGTCCATAGATACGGTCCCGATTTACATGAGATCTCAAAGAATGTAGGATTGGAGGATTTGCAATCGATCCTAAGCAAGGATGGGGTCAAGTGGATTCACATCAACCGTATACACGACCCCCTGACATTGGATTGGTTGAGGAAAACCCTCAATGCCGACCCAATGGTCCTTGAGGACATCAGTAACTTCGATGTCAAACCAAAGGTCGAGGAACATGAAGGCATGCTGTTCTTCATCGGAAAACTCCCTTTTATCAACGAGAGCGGAGACATACATGTTGATCATGTGGCCATCCTTCTCTATGAAGACAAGATTGTCACCATGACGGAATCCAAGGGCGATGCCTTCGAACCTCTGGTAAGGAGGCTACGTTCGCCTACCGGGCGGATGAGGAGGTTTGGATCCGGTTACATGGCCTACGCAGCCTTGGACGCCCTCCTCGACTCATTCATTCTGACCAGCAAGACGTTTGAGGAACGCATCGAATCCTTGGAAGATTCCTTGGACGACGACATCGCCGACGAACTTGTACTCCCAATAAACAGGCTCAAGCGTTCCGTATCGCAAATACGGAAAGAATCCATCCCCATGCATCAGTTGGCGATGGAGCTGAAAGGCATAGAGAGCGATCTGATAAACTCCGAGGATATGAGGCTGTACCTCAATGACCTCTATGAACATTCCACTTACGTTGCCGAGTCCTTGGAGGGTTCGCGTGAGGTTCTAAATGACATGCACCAGCTTTGTCTGGCCATAATCTCCAATAATATGAACAAGGTCATGAAGGTCCTGACCGTCGTTGCAACCATCTTCATACCGCTTACTTTCATTGCCGGGATATACGGAATGAACTTCGTTAACATTCCGGAGCTGGAGATGGAGATGGGATACTACATCGCCCTGGCCGGCATGACATTGATTGGCGTGGTAATGTTGATGGTGTTCCGCAGAAGGGGCTGGTTCTGACCGCCAAGCGAAATTATTTTACCTTTTCCTCTTTAGAGGCGTTCATGACGGATCCTGCCATCCTGTTCCGCAATCTAACATACCGCATTCAAGGCAAGGATATCCTCTCCTCCATAGATCTGAAGATCGAAGAAGGTGAGAGGGTGGCATTACTTGGTCCGAATGGTTCCGGGAAATCATCCCTCATAAGGATCATACGCGGAGAGGCGAGGCCCTGGTCAGGCGACACTTCCTCTGAGTGCCAGTTGTTCGGTCGTCGCAGATGGAATCTATTTGAACTGAGATCCATGATGGGCGTTGTCAGCCCAGAAATCGAAGGGAACATAGCACCCCGTACGAAGGCTTGGGATCTGGTCGCATCCGGACTATTCCAGAGCTATGATGTATATCGCTGTCACCAGGTCAAGGATGCGGATAGACTACGCATCGATGAGACCATCAGAACATTAGGTCTGGATGCCCTGTCCTCGCGCCCAGTCTCCACCCTGTCAACCGGTGAGATGAGGAGGTTGCTCATCGCGCGCGCCCTTGTCAATGACCCTCGGCTATTGATACTGGATGAGCCGATGACCGGCCTCGACATCATAGCAAGGAAGGAGTTCAGGGACATGATGTCATTGCTAGCATCGAAAGGGACGGGCATAATAATCACCACTCATGACCTTGAGGACATAATTCCTGAGATAGAACGTGTCATCCTTTTGAAGGACGGTAGGATATTCTCAGACGGTAACAAAAAGGATGTACTTGACGAAAAGAACCTATCCGATCTCTTTGATGTTGAGGTCCACGTCCTTCGCTCTGGCAAGAATTATCACGCCTCTGTACCTTGAGAACACTCAAAGGAATTATACCGGGAGGCGGATTAAGTAACATGGCTTTGCGTTGCCCTGCATGTCAGACTCTCTCCCCCGACTGGTCTGAGTTCTGTCTGCATTGCGGACGTACCTTCACGGAAAAAGACCGGGAACAGTCCATCGAGGTAAGCGATTCCTGCATCGACTGCGGTTCAGAGCTCACCTTCGGTTCCAACGTTTGCCCCTCCTGCGGTTCTGCCTCAGCGCGTGGCATGGATATGGCCACCGCGTTCAAGAAATCGATGATAGCCAAGTTACTGGCATTGATACCCGGCATCTTCAATTTCTTCGGTCTAGGTCATCTTTATCTGGGTAAGTATCCCAAAGCATTCCTGTTGTTGATGGCCTCCGTTGCCTTGCGTCTTGCTAATGAACGTTGGGTCGTGCCGGGAGAGATACCTAATGCGGAGTTAATCTGGTTAGGTGCTAGCCTGGTGGTGTTCATTTATCAGCTCTGGGACGTCTACCGCATAACCGATCGTGAGATGTTCGGACGTTAAACTTTCGCCTTACTCCGGGAAAACAATTTTATCCCCGGGGTCGATGGTGAGTGGATGTCCCACGACTGGACCGAACTGTACAGGCCTGACAATCTTGCCGAAGTCCTAGGGAATCCCAAGGCGGTCTCCGACATCAGGGCCTGGGCAGATTCATGGGACGGTTCCAAGCCCTCCAAGAGGGCGTTGGTCCTCATGGGGCCTCCAGGTGTGGGAAAGACCTCTGCCGCCCTGGCATTGGCCAAGGAGCGGGGATGGGGGGTGGTGGAGATGAACTCCTCAGACCAGAGGACTGGCGATATAATACGACAGGTCGCCCTGCGAGGGTCCTATTACAACACATTCTCCGATGCCGGTAATTACCTATCCACAACCGATGGTGGCCGCAAGGTCATAATATTGGATGAGGCCGACAGTCTCTTCGGCCGTGAGGACAAGGGTGCTGTGCCCGCCATTGTCGAATTGATTAAGAACACCAAACAACCGGTCATACTCATAGTCAACGACTTCTACAGCTTGAGCAAAAAGAGTGCCAGTATAAAGAGCCAGACTCTACAGGTCAAGTTCTTCCGCCCCCGGGTACAACAGATAGCTTCCCTGATCTCCGCCATCGCCCGTGACCAAGGTATCGAGTATGAGGAGAAGGCGATGACCATCATAGCTGAGAAGGCCAACGGTGACATCCGAGCCGCAGTCCGCGACCTTCAGTCCATGGCATCCGGCAGGGATATTCTGAGAGTGGAAGACGTCGAGCACATCTCCCATCGTAACGTGGAGGCAGACATGTACGACCTCATGGGTGCGGTGCTGAGAGGCAAAGATCCCGATAAAGCCCTTCAGGCCATGATCGCCGTCGATGAGACGCCCGATATGGTCATGCTGTGGTTGGATGAGAATCTGCCCCATGATTACCGCGATCCCGGCGACCTTGTGCGCGGGTATGAGAAGCTTTCACGGGCGGATATGTTTCTAGGTCGGGTCAGGAGACGTCAATACTATCGTTTCTGGGCCTACGCCCGGGAGTTGATGTCATTCGGTCTGAATGATTCCTTGCACGGTAGGCCAGCGGCCAACGATCGCTTCCGCTTCCCCCAGTATCTGATGAAGATGTCGAGGAGCAAGGGAGCTAGGACGATGAAGAACGACCTGGCTGGCAAGATAGGAGAACATTGTCACACTTCCATATATCGCGCTAGGCATGAGATACTGCCCTACATGTCATGGATGATGCGTAACGACATCGATCTAGCGAGCTCTTTGGCCAAGTCATTGGAGCTGGACGCTGAGGAACTGGCTTTCATGCTCGATGATTCGGTGGACTCTGATGTTGTCAAGGCGGCCCTCACCACTGTTGCGAAAGTGATCGAAGACCAATCCCCTGTCAAGATTCAGAGTAAAGAAATGCCGAAACCGCAGAAGAATCTTTTCGATTTCTAGGTGATTATCATGGATGAGGACTACCGACGCCTTTTGCTCAAACAGCAGTACCGATTACACGCCGACCACTCCGCAGTCAAGCTTTGTCACTGGATGAGGCAAAGTCTGATACATGGTCGGAACTGCTACAAGCAGGATTTCTATGGGATACGGAGTCATCGCTGCCTGCAGATATCGCCAGCGATAAACCAGTGCGAACACATGTGCCTCTTCTGTTGGAGGGTCCAAGGTCATGATTTTGATGTCAAGGAGTGGGCTGAACCGGCCGAGATGCTCGATGCATTGATCCGGCATCAACAAAAACTGATAACCGGTTTCAACGGCGACCCCCGTTGCAGCCCCGAACGTTACGAGGAGGCCCGTCAACCGGACATGGTCGCTCTATCGCTGGCAGGCGAACCGGTCCTTTATCCACACATATCAGAACTACTCGAAGAATGCCATCGTCGCGGAATGACGACATTCCTGGTGACGAACGGGGTAAACCCCAAAGTGTTGGAGTCGATGGATACTCTGCCGAAGCAGCTGTATGTGACCGTGGCGGCTCCTAACGAGACTGTCTATAAACAGGTGTGCAGACCTAAGATATCCGACGGTTGGGAGCGGTTGATGGAGACCTTGGACATCCTACCGTCTTTGGACACCCGCAAGGTCATAAGGCATACCTTGGCCAAGGGTCTGAACTTCTGCAACGTTGATGAGTATGCCAAATTGGATGAGAGGTCTGGCGTTGACATGGTCGAGCCCAAGGGATACGTGTTCGTAGGGGGTTCCCGGCAACGCCTGTCATTGGTCAACATGCCTTCGCATGAGGAGGTCAAGTCATTCGCTGAGGAGCTAGGCTCCAGTCTGGGAATGGACATCGTCCGTGAGAAGGCCGACAGCCGTGTGGTGCTCCTGGCGAAACCCGGGGTTGAGCCCCGTATCGTCCACTGAGTCTCACTTCAGACGGATGGTCTCGAGGTTCATCGGCGCACGCGTCTCGATTTTGAACTTCTTGTAGATCGCTGAAGCCAGTTCGGTACACTTGCGATCCTCGCCGTGTCCGATTATGATCCTCTCCGGCTTGTTCTCCAGGGATCCGATGTAGTTCATCAGCTGACGGCGGTCGGAGTGGCCGGAGAAGCCATCGATGGTCTCGTTGTTGATACGGACGTTGAGCGTGAGGCTACCGCCGCGGTCAGCGATGGTCACCTCTTTCCTGCCCCTCTGTATCATGCGGCCCACTGTTCCTTCAGCTTGATAACCGACGAACAGAAGCCAGTGAAGCGGATTGTCAGCCCAGGCACGGAAGTACTCCATAACCGGCCCCCCATTCATCATACCGCTGGTTGCCAGCACTATGCAGGGTTCCGGTGAATGGCAGATGTTCTCCCTCATCTCCTTACTGTCGACACGCTTGAAGATATCCGATAGGAACGGATTCTCACCGTGTTGGAATATCTGGGTGCGCAGTTGGCTGTTGAGGTACTCCGGGTAGGCGGTGTGTATGGCCGTCGCTTCCCAAATCATACCATCCAGGTAAACAGGGCAGGTCTCTATCTTGCCCAGCCTCATCATCTCCTCGATGACTAGCATGACCTCCTGGGAACGACCGACCGCGAAAACCGGTATCAGGACCTTGCCGCCTTTGCTGGTAGAGGTCTTAAGGATCTCCTCCAGGCGTTCAGTGGCCTCCACCCTTGAAGGTTGGATGTCGTTGTTGCCTCCATATGTCGATTCTATCACCAGGGTCTCAAGACGCGGGAAGCGGTTCATGGCGGCATTGAAGAGCCATGACCTCTCGAACTTGGTATCCCCTGTGAAACCGACGTTGTACAGACCGTCGCCGATATGGAAGTGGGCTATGGATGAACCAAGGATATGTCCTGCGTTCTGTAATGTCAACCGGATGTCGGGTGTTATGTCTGTGGTCTCGCCGTACTTCAGGGGTATGGTGTGCAACACCACATCCCTTATATGGCTGGATTCGTAGGCACTCTTCTTCCCCTCGCCATAAGAGACCTTGATGTTGTCGATCTGCAACATGGACATCAGATCACGGGTCGGGAAAGTGCAGTATACCGGGCCGTCAAATCCGTATTTGAACAATACTGGAAGTAGGCCGCTGTGGTCCAGGTGAGCATGGGTGATAACCACCGCATCGATCGCATCCAGAGGTTGCATCTCCGGGACGCTGAAATAGGGAATATCGCTCTTGGAAGGGTCCAGGCCGCAATCTATCAGTATGCGGCTCTCCCTGGTCTGCAGCAGACTGGCGCTCCTGCCGACCTGGCGGAATCCCCCTAGGGCGGTCATGCGTATCCACTGCTCTCCGTCCAATGTCGGCCTCGCTATGCGTCTGCCGACCTTCTTCAGGAACTCTTTGCGGGAATCATGATGATGTCTGAGATAGGAACGGACATCGGAGACCGTCTTCGACGGTATCGGGGGTGAGCGTACCACCTTGGGCGCCCAGCCGACCTCCTTCTTGATCTCATTCAGAAGGTTACCCTGTTTACCGATGACCATGCCGGGGGCTATCGCCTCTATGGTCACCTCACCGGTGTCATGCTCGAAATAAATGTCAGTGATCTCCGCTTCCTCCGGCGTCATGGAGCGTATCTTCGCCTCCACCTCTTCCGGGTCGGCAAGCATTGAGGGATCAGGTCGTATTGCCACCCTTCGGCGAAGGCCCTGGGCGAGCTTCTTGACCACATTGTTATTGGACGCGAACTTGTCCAGCTCCTTGGTGTAAATGACCACCACTGAGCCTTCGAACTCAATATTCGTTATGTTAATGTCCTCAGGGACTATCCTACGGACCTGTTCACGCTGTCTCTCGAAAATTCTTTCTGCGTTCATGGGAAAAACCCGGTCTCGGATATGAAAGAAAAGAAGGGGAGGGTTTGAGAGCTGGATGACATCCCTAGTTGGGATATCTGTAGCCCTGCTGCTCAGCCCGGGACTTCAACTCGTCCTCGGGAAGCTCTATGAAACCCTTCTCGTTTATTGTGACCACGGCCATTCCGTTTCCGCTGCCGGCGTCACGCCTCATCGATGAGTTCAGACAGGCTACGGCGAGGTCAATTCCCTCGTCCAGTGTCATGTCATCGTGATATTTGCTCTCCAGGACGCCCAAGGATAGGATGGAGCCGGAGCCAACGGAGACATAACTGTCATCGATGCTTCCTCCAGCGCCGTCTATGCTGTACACATGTCCTCCCTCGCTGTCCCATCCGCCGACTATCAGACCTACGTAGAAGCCGTTACGGACGATGTTTGCAACCAGTGTCGATGCGGCCTTGACACTCATTCCACTGCCTCTCTTAAGGCGGTAGAGCTGGACCTCGGCCTTTATGAACCGGGTTATCAGCTGTGCATGCCCGACCACACCTGCGATGGTCAGACCGAGGTTATCGTCAATCTTGAAGACCTTTTGGACATCCTTGTGGGCTATAGTGTAGCCCATGGTGGCCCTCTTCTCGGAAGCCAGTATGACCCCCTCTTTGGTAACGATGCCGATGGTAGTGGTCCCAGTCTTCAGTACTTTATCGTCCATTAT
>SKHQ01000038.1 GCA_007116915.1 Candidatus Methanomethylophilaceae archaeon | reverse complement strand
GGAGTCATACTCTTCATAGGCGGTGTTGCGATAATCAGCTCCCGTAAGAAGAAGTCCTGAGAACCAAACCACCCGTCAGCGTCCTGACGGGTGACCTTATAATTTTTATTTCTCCAACAATCATGTCAAACCTTTTTTTATCAACAGGTAATACCTTAACAGATGAGCGAGAAAGAGGAGATGGCGGACTCTTACTTCCATTGCACCGAAGGCGAGAGGGCCGCATTCGAGGCCGGGATCAAATTGGCCACTGTGTATCACCAGTTCGTCGGAACACCTTTCAACTCCGCCAGTCTGGAATCCCTCGAGAGATGTATCGAGGAGGCAATCGCCGTCCAGCCTTATGTCGAGGATGTCAATGTGCGGATAGATCCTGGATCGATACCACAAGGTGACGATATCTTTGCCTATTCATCGCTTACCGGTGAGATGATTTCCGTCGAACTGACCATTAGGGCCAAGGGAGCCAGGATCAAGGCTGTGATGAGGCAGATACCCGAACTGAACTACCCTCTGATGTACATCGAGGGGATCGAGCGTTCGGAATGAACGTTTCCCATGAATTTATTAATCAATAACTATATTCGGTATCACACAATATAGACTTTTTCTGAACACGGTGGAAATGATGGTCGCAAACAACAAAATTGGTATAACTGGGCTTCCGGGGGCGGGCAAGACTCATGCCTTGATGAGGGTCATGGAGATGCTTGCGGAGGAAGAGTTGACTATCGGCGGCATGATCACCGAACCTATTGTCGATGGCAGAAGACGCATCGGTTTCACTGTTAAGGACTGGCTCACCTCCGAGACCAGTATCTTCGCCCACGTGGACATCCAGAGCAAAGTGATGGTCGGTAAACTGGGCGTTGATCTAAAACGGTTGGAGGACGTGGGTGTGAAAGCCATTCTGCGCGCCTGTGATGAGACCGATGTGATCGTCATCGATGAGGTGGGCAAGATGGAGGTGGAGAGCCAGGCATTCGTAGATGCCGTAAAACAGGCCCTTGACACCGAGAAACCCATGCTTTTGACCCTTCACAAGAAATCCCGTAATCCTCTTCTCCAAGATATCAGAAGGCGTGATGATGTACGTATCCTCGAGGTCACACCGACCAACAGGAACCTTTTACCCTACAAGATAATGAGACTCATGAACGGAGAAATCATGTGACGTCCCATGTCGTCATAAAAGAAGGCCCAACTCATCTCGCCGTACCAGAACTGCATTCAAGCGGTGGCCCCGGAACCAAAGGCCTCGATGTCTTCTATAACAGCCAAATGGCTTTCAACCGTGATGTCTCCATAATGTTCTTACGTGCATTGGGGCCAGGACTCAAGGTTGCTGACTGTATGGCCGCTACAGGCTCAAGGTCAGCAAGGATGGCCAACGAGGTTCCCGATATAGAGGTGGTCGCGAATGACATCGACCCTCGCTCATCAGATTTCATACAGAAGAATATCGAACTTAATGGATTGAACAACCTGAGGGCGAACAACCAGGACCTGGCCTGCCTACTTTCCGAGGAACGTTTCGATTACGTCGACATCGATCCCTTCGGTTCACCCATCCCGTATCTGCATTCCGCCATCAAAGGTGTCAGCCGCAACGGTGTTTTAGCATTGACGGCCACGGACACAGCGCCCCTGGCAGGAGCGAGACGGGACAAATGCGAACGTAGATATCTGGCCCGACCTATGAAGTGGCCAGGTCATCATGAGTCCGGACTCAGGATATTGTTGGGAACGGTGGCCCGGGACCTGGCCCGATTCGATAAGGGGATGGAGCCGCTACTGTCCTTCTATTGCGACCATTACTTCCGTATTTACGTCCGGGTGACCAAGGGCGCTGAGAGGGCGGACCGCACACTGTCTCAGCTGGGCTACATGGCTTACGACAGTAAGAGTTTGCAAAGATCCGTTTCATCGAAACCGGAGGGGCATCCCTACGGACCAATGTGGTTGGGACCCCTGCACGACCGTGGACTGCTATCCAAGATGGATGCCGACGAGTCCCTGCAGGAGACGGCGAGGTGCGCTAAGATGCTAAACCTGTGGAGGGAGGAGCTGGATACCCCTATCTGTTATGAGGTGGCTGAGTTGTCTTCCCATCTCAAAGTATCCCCGCCGCGGATGGAACGTTTTCTGCGCTCCCTCTCCAAAAGAGGTCCTGCAAGCCGCAGTCATATCTCCCCCACGATATTCCGAACAGACCTCCCCTTGGAGGAAGTGTTCATTTCCTATCTAGAAGCGACGGAAATTGACAACCTTTAATACCGTTGAATCAATCCGAGTGATGAGCATGAAAACACTCGCTATCATTGGTGCCCAGTGGGGTGACGAGGGCAAAGGGAAGATTACCGACTACCTGGCGCGGGACGCCGACACTATCGTGCGTTTCCAGGGAGGTAACAACGCCGGTCACACCATTCAGATCGGCGACGAGGTGTTCAAGCTGCACCTCCTTCCCTCTGGCATCCTTAGGGAGGGCAAGACTGCTATCATCGGCAACGGTGTCGTAATTGACGCCGAGGGCCTGATGGAGGAGATGCGCATCGTGGAGGAATCCGGAAGGAGCCT
>SKHQ01000014.1 GCA_007116915.1 Candidatus Methanomethylophilaceae archaeon | reverse complement strand
CGCCGGCGATGGTGGCGGCCTTGATAATCGAGTCCCCGTCCTCGACTTCGACCGTAACGTTCTGAGGAAGGAAAGTGACCTTGCGCTGCATGACTGGTTATCTTCACGGGGATTATTTATGATATGCTAGCGAAAAACGATATATCCTCTATGATATCAATGGGCATGAAGGTCGCGGGTTTCATTAAGACCTCTCTTCTCGATTGGGACGGGAATATAGTATCGACCGTTTATCTGTCGGGGTGCAACTTCCGTTGCCCCTTCTGTCACAATCCGGATCTGGTCGGAGGTGTCGCCGATGATGAACAGATCGAATGGTCGCAGGTGGAGGAGTTCCTGCGCGAGAACCGTGACTTCCTGGATGGAGTCGTTGTATCCGGTGGTGAGCCGACGCTGCATCCGGATCTGCTCGCCATGCTGAAATCCATAAAGGCCCTTGGTCTAAAGGTCAAATTGGACAGCAACGGCACCAGACCGGATGTTCTCGATGACCTTATCGGAGCCGGTTTGATTGATTTCGTGGCCATGGACATAAAGGCTCCATTGGACCATCGTTACGACCAATTATGCGGCATCGAGGGCCAGGCGGATAAGGTGAGGGCTTCCGTCAAGGTGGTTATCGGATCCGGAGTGGATCATGAGTTCCGCACCACGGTCGTTCCCATAATGCTCAAGGAGGAGGATATCGAGGATATCGCCCGCTCATTGAAGGGTGCAAAACGGTACGTATTGCAACAGTTCCGCCCCAAGGTGACCCTTGACCCCAACCTCGGTGCTCTGGACCCTTACCCGGTCAGCGTCATCCGTAAGATGTCCAAAACCGCGGGTGAACATGTGAACAACGTTAGAGTTCGTGGCATCTAGGATCGGAACTCCGACAGATGCGCCTTTGTGGCCGGAGCTATGCAGTTGTTACTGCTGTTCACATAGACCACATCGGCCTTGACCTCTGCCACAAACCTCTCAACCTCTTCCTGAACATCGGAGAACACCCCGGCGCTGACACCTGTCTCGCAGCCTTGTACCAATTCCAAGGCATTGTCCAGGTCACGGGCGGTCTGCACCGACAGGAAAGGCAGTGAATGATCTATGGTGTTGAACTCATGATCGTCATCCAGTCCCAGCAATATGGCGGGACTGACGAATTGACCCTCATTGAGGAAGCCATCTGTCAGTGCCTTACCGCCATGGACCACGTTGGCAGCGAGTTCTTTGACCAGACTCAGAAACTCATCCGTCCTTTGAGGCGATGCCAACGGCCCAGTTCCCACCGTGCTATCGGCAGGGTCGCCGACCGTGAATGCCTCAGCGGCCTTCAACAATGCTTTGAGGAAAGGTTCGAAGTTCCTCTCCAGCACGATAACCTTGGAACATGAGTCCATCCTTTGGCCGCTGTAGGAGAATGCGGATTCGATGATCATCGTGGCTACTGCGCCCAGGTTCTTGTGGGTAAGTACGACCGCCGGATTCATCCCTTTGATCTCCGCCACGAAACCCAGATCGTCGTCGACATGGGTGAACATCGCCTCGTCCACCAGCTCACCGGAGCCGCAGACCGCGATACCAGCGAGGTCGGGATGGTCCATTAGATTCCGGCGCATATCGCCTATCGGATCGGTTGCCAGACTTATCGCTCCGGCCAGTGGGCCTTTTGCTATGGCGCCGTAGGCCATGTACAAGGGCATGGGACATTCGGCAGGGGGTACGATTAGTACCACGTTGCCTGCCAGAACGGCGGCCATCGCGTAGGCCAGAGGCCCTGCCAAAGGAGAGTTGTAAGTTGATAGGACCGCCCAAATGCCCATCGGCTTGCCCTTGGGCTTATCCTCTGCCTCTTCCAGAATATCGTCCAGAACATCGAGGAGGCGGTCGACCTCGAACAATGACTCCCTCTCCGTCATACCGGCGCTTATGGACACGGTGGCGGCCAGACGGTAACGGTTGCGTTCCAATATATCAGCGGCCTCGGAAACCATTTCGATCCTCTGTTCCATAGGTATCGATGACCAGTCCTTGAAGGCCTGCTGGAGATTTGGCATAACCGCATTGGGGAGGTCGGCCTCGCTCTGTTGGAATCTGCCGAATTGAATGCTATGGTCAATCGGACTGCTGACCACGTAATCCTTGGCCGATGCGAACTTAATTCCCGCTATCCAGTTAGGATAATCCATCTTATCGATGTTTAGTATTGAGTTGAACGCTGTATCGAATTTGTTCTTACGCTCCAAGGGGCTGTCATTCTGGTTCATATCGATCACGCTCCCCTCTAATCGGGATTATGCTTAATTGTTTTTGCCGTGGTGGGGTTCAGTGACCGTCATTAATTAATACAGGATTCCCTTTTTTCCCCTCACGGGCTCGTGGTCTAGGGGTTATGACGTTGCCTTCACACGGCAGAGATCGCCGGTTCAAATCCGGCCGAGCCCACCATAAAACATCCATTTCTAAAAAAAATAAAAATTGTTGGAAAGGGTTTTTCTTAGGATCACTGCTCGAGTTCCGGGCCATGGGCCAGGGACATGAAGTTCTCCACATCCCCGACATCTTCGGTGAACAGGCTCACCACGGTACCGGCTATCAGTGCCGCGGGCAGACTGTACAATGCCGGATTGACCAGGACCGGTATGCCCATCAGATCGTCCATGCCGTAGAGCCTGGCAATGACGAATATCCCTGACAGGAATATACCGGTCAGTATCGTCGCCAGAGCACCCTGGCTGGTGTACCTCGCCCACCAGACCGAAAGGAACAGGACGGGGAAGAACACACTGGCGGCTATACCGAAGGCCAGAGTGACCAGGTAGCTGACGTTCTGATCGGCCAGACCTATAGCGAAGACGACCGCTATGACACCAGCGGCGACGATGGACAGCTTGGCGACCATGACCTGGCGCCTCTCATCGGCATGCGGGTTGATGACCTCCTTGTAGAAGTCATGCGTGACCGATGTTCCGATGGTTATCAGCAACCCAGCGACGGTGGACAAGATAGCGCAGAAAGCACCGCCTATCGCAACACCGAGCATGATGTTGCCTCCAACCATCTGTCCCAACAAGGGAACGGCCATGTTCTGAGCTATCGACGCCTCACCAGCAAGGAAGTGTCCCATCAGGTCGGGGTACAGCAGGTACATGGCAGCCAGACCGACGAAGGTGGCCATCATGTAGAAGGTACCGACGAGGAACAGGACACCGAGTGTGCTGGTCCGGGCATCCTTTGGCTTCTCGACCGTGAAGTACCTTATCAGAACGTGAGGTAGACCGGCAGTACCGAAGACCAGGCCAACGGCCAGAGCCATGGTGTTCATCCATCCGGTGGCGAAGACGCCAGGCGTCAGACCCGTCGGCGATCCTGTCAGCTTCTCAGAGACATGTTGGACCGCATAGCCTGCGGTGACCTCACTCCACGGAAGGACATCCCCCGCGGGCAGCTCGGCAGAAGCTAATAGTGGCGGGACCGCCAATTCAGCGTTCTCCAGTATGGCGCTGAAGCTACCGCCGTAGAACTGTGTCACGGTCAGTATCAGTATCAGGGCCATCGCCATCCAGAGGATGACTCCTTGGATTATCTGGTTGTAGGTGGTGGCCCTCATACCGCCGATGGCGACGTACGATATGACTATCACACCGACGACCAGGACCGAGAAGAGATAATCCCATCCCAGCAACAGCTGCAGAAGCGCACCGGCGCCTATGAACTGCGGTATGATGTAGAAGGTCGATATCAGTATGACGCTGAACATGGCGCTGAAACGTATGGAGCGGTTGCCAGTGAACCTGGTTGTCAACGCCTCGGGGGCGGTGAACTTACCGATCTTCCGTAACGGCACGGCCAGCAGAACCAATAGGACAATGTAGCCACCGAAGTAACCTATACCGTCCCAGGCTCGATCGATACCCACCACGGCAATCGCTCCGGCGACGCCGAGGAAACTGGCGGCCGAGAGGTAATCACCCGTCAGCGCCAAGGAGTTCTGGACCCAGGATATCTTCCTGCCCGCAACGTAGAACTCAGTTGTGGTCCTTGACCAGCGCCGGGAATAAATAGCCACGATTAGGGAAACCGCGACCAGCGCCACGACTATACTCAATGCAACGTAGTTGGTCATTTTTCACACCTCAGTCGTACGCGCTCGCTATCCGGTGGAACCCTAACCCAGTCAGTATGCCGAGAGGGAACAGTGCCATTATCCACAGTATGGCTATCGTGAAGCCACCGAAGACAATGGTCATCGCCGTTTCCGGATAGAATGTGTTCAAAATTCCCAGGCCGAAGTAGGGTATCAGGAATGTGAGCAACGCTAGGAAGGAAACTGTAAGCCTCCTGCCCAGGTTGAGCTCTGACACCGGTATCCTACTGACCTTTGCCTCACGGGTGAAGTCCATGGAGGGCTTTATCAGGCCCTTGGCTATGGCCAATAGATCCCCCAGTTCATCCTTGTCCCATCCCTTGGTCATAGTGACCGGGTACGGGGAGTGGCGCATGACGCCCTCGGCGACACTGCCCAGGGTCAACCTCTCCCAACCGCCACGACCAGAGTTACCCAGGACTATCATGTCAGGCTGGATATCATTGGCCGCCTTGAGGATGGAACCAACTATAGGTCCGGGACCCATCGGCAATTCCCTGACCTCCACATCGTGCAACAGACCGTATTCACGGGCCACCTCGGGACCGTCGGCCAACTGACCAGTGTAGCGGGAATCCTCAACCTGCTCGCCCATCTGTTCCAGGATCGTCAATGGCGTCCTCTCTGGGACCGTGGTCACGTAGACCACGGCATCCATGAGGACCGCCAGATCGATCGCCTTCTTAGTGGCGGCGATTGCGGGCATCGACCCGTCGGATGCCAGGAGTATCCTCCTTTCTCGCAACGGATTATCCGCATCTTGTTCGTTTGTCATGTATCAGCTCCGTTCCGTTGTCACCCCGCACGAGTACCCTAAGGAAGATTTTCAATAGGGTGAGGGATGCTCAAAGGTAAGCTACAAAACACGAATTATTTAAACTTGATGCGAAATAAAACATTCATTTTACGAAATAATTATATTATCAATGATTTTCATATACGTGTATCCCATTTAGGCGAATATTCACCTAATTAAATACGAATTGCGTAGAATTGCAATTTTTTCCATATTTCGGAGGAACAAGGAGCTTTGGAGGCCCTACCAGGGTCGAGTCCAGACGGCTTTTGCATTATGTTTTAATACCTCATCACGATTAAAGTCGGACCGAAGGGCCCGTGGTCTAGGGGTTATGATGACGCCCTTACAAGGCGTAGATCGCCGGTTCAAATCCGGCCGGGCCCACCATAATTCTAATCAATCGTTATCCTCCCATCCAATATACAAACCATTATCAACTGAAAATGAGGATTTTTTCACTGATATTCATGGGATATGCAGAACACTCGAAAACCCTGATGGATGCCTTAGGCCTCGAAAACGAGCCTGTTGGCATTGGACTGGTGAAGGCAGGATCCAAACCCCCCTCTTGGTGTCAAGAGGTTGAGGATCCGGTAAGACATTGCCAATCGATAATGCGGGCGCGTAAGGGAGAGGCGATGATCGTTCCCGCGGACAAACAGATGTGTGCTATCGGTGCGGCGGCTTTGGGGATGGCTCCGCTGGCAGACAATGTGAGGTCAGGGGAGTTCCACAGCAAGATGGGACTCTACGAAGCGCCGGCAGCAGCGGGAAAGACCATTGAGATGTCTCCGTCTTTGGAGGCCGGTAGTGTCGCAGCCACCGTTGTCGCTCCGCTTAGCATGTTCCAAGGCGTGCCCGATGTCATCGTCGTCACTGGAATGCCGGAACAGATCTACTGGTTGCTTCCCGTCGCTGACACCTATTCCGAAGGAGGAAGGGCCAGCCTAGATATGGCGTCAGTACAGGCGGCTTGTGCGGATTCTACTGCTAAACCATACTTATCTGGTTCGCCGAACATATCATTGGGCTGCTTCGGCTGTCGTAAGTCAACTGATATGGGTCCAGAGGAGATGTTGCTGGGAATACCTTCGTCGAACTTCCCCGCCATGATGGATGCCATCAGTACGCTTGCAGAGGGACCGATACCGAAATCCCGTGTCAAGGGGTAGTGGATTCTGTAAAGGGTGAATCCATGGAGGATAAGAAGGATCAGAGAGAGCAATGGGATGGTACCTACGCCATGGCGGAGGACTTCTTCGGGAATGATCCCAGCGAACTTGCGATTTCGGCCAACGACCTGCTGAAGAAGGATGGTTACAACAAGCTGTTGGAGATAGGTTGCGGGCAAGGGAGGGATGCCATATTCTTTGCCAGTGAGGGTTTTGAAGTGTGGGCAATCGACTACTCCCAACAGGCCATCTTACAGTTGGCAGAGAAGGCCGAGGAGGAGGGCGCGACGATGACGCTAGGCGTCCATGACGTCAGAAGGCCACTGCCATTCCCGGATTCATCTTTCGACGCTGTATACTCCCACATGCTGTTCACCATGGAACTGAGTGAGGAGGAGGTCTCCTTCGGACTCAGTGAATGTCTGAGGATCTTGAAACCGGGAGGGTTGAACATATTCTCGGTACGGAATGACAACGACCCTCACTATGGGAAGTTCCTCCCGGTCGGTGAGGATATGTGGCAGAACCCCATGGGCTTCGTTGTCCATTTCTTCTCGGATGAGAAGGTGAGGAGGTTGGCGAAGGGATATCAGATCGAACGTATAGTGGAATTTGAAGACACCTCTCCGCCATTCGTCAAGAAACTGTATGAGGTTGTGCTCCGTAAGCCTATAGCAGATTAGGATCCATGCATCTGACCAAAGCACAGGAGCATTGTCTTCAAGGCGAGATGGGAGAGCCAATGGCATGGGCCATGGGGAAACTGGTACGCCTCGGTGACGAATGTGGATCGTCGAGACTCGTTCCGGTCAGATCGGCACACATACCGGACTGGGATGTATCATCGAGAAGAGACCGTATACTCTCCTTGGCCGTTGATGGCCTGGCCGTCAGCTGCAGTCTGAACCCCGGCCGGCCCCTGATTGATGACGAGTTTTTACCGCCGGGATTGATGAATGTACGCAGCTGCGCCCCATATCTCTGCGGCCATAACGTTTCCCGCGACAGCATCGTGGCCTGGGGAGGCAGAGCGGCCTGCGCCTTTGTCAACTCGGGCCTGGGTGCAAGAAGCGAGCTGGAGAGTTACGATGATTCGCTGGCCGCCGCCATCAGCGGACTCACCCCCGAAAGGGGCCTGCATAGAGATGAGGGACGGAAGGCGACGGTTGCAGTGGTTATCGATACGCCGGGGATCGACCTGGGAGCATTGGGCGCAGGCATATCGGCAACCTTGTCTGGCGAGGTTCCTCAAATCTGCGGTTTAAGGGCCGGTCTCGGAGATTTCAAAAAATTGTCTTTCGCCATCAATTCCCGCGGTGACATGCCCTTGTTCCATATCACCGCGCAACAAAATGTACCGAATGATCTGGAAGCCTTTTATGCTTCCGAGATTGTAGCTGAACCCGATGGCCGTGAGGACGCTGACCTGCTAATACTGGGCTGTCCTCATCTTTCTGAACAGGAGGTCAATAGATGGGCCCGGGCGCTCTCCGACCGCGGAGTCGGCATAATGACCTGGTTCTTCATCTCAAGTCTGTGCTCGGACAAAAGTCCCAAGACCGGGGAGATCCTGAGATGCAGAGGGATGATTGGCATCGATCGCTGCCCCCTCTCGTTGAAGGATGAGATGAATGGAAAGAAAGTGGCCTGCACCAGTCCCGGCCTGGTTGGATGCCTCAAATCCTCAGGAATCGATGCCTTCCTGGTCACCGACGATGATGCTTTGGGAATGATGTTGGGTAAGGTTTGAGTAAGTGGTTTACAGCCGCTTCATGGTCAGTATCTCACCGGCACGGGACAACATAACATGTGTGACCGGCACCTTACGGGACGCCTTTGCCCGAGCATCCTGGACCAGTTTGACCAATCCGTGACAACATGGTACCTCCATCGTGACCACCGTTATCCCTGCGACACCACCGTCGTCAATGATGGCCGCTATCTTCTCGGCATACTGCGGCATATCCCTGTCGAGTTTCGGGCAGGCGGTCACCAATGCGGCGGCCTTGCCGTAAAGGTCCTTTATACCGTCACGCACGAAGCCGGAACAGTTAGCCGCCAATAGAAGCTCCTTTCCTTTCAAGAAGGGAGCCCGCACCGGCACGAGTTGCAGCTGGATAGGCCATTGCACCTCGTCTAGCGAGGCGGAGGGAGGATGGATCGTGAGACACGAGCAGTCCTGGGACTCCTCGCCGTCCCACCCCTTCGGGGCTGGTATCCCGTTCTCTTCCAGATAGGATAACGCTTCCTGCAACCATTGTTTGGCGCCATGGTCCTTGAGGTGACGGAGATGGAGCCTCACCATCTCCTCCCCTTGAGGGATGATGTTCTCCATCACTTTCCTCTCATCATAGGGCTCACTCTCGCGGGCCTCCACTGATATCGCTCCTTCGGGGCACTCTCCGATGCAGGCACCCAGGCCGTCACAGTAGTTATCCGCTACCAGCTTGGCTTTGCCATCCACCAATTGTATGGCTCCCTCAGGGCATGCCTGTACGCAATCCCCGCAACCGGTGCAGAGTTTGGGGTCGATGGTGATAATATCCCTTTTCATGGCAATCATCTCACGACAACAATATCCTCATGTCCTCATCGACATCGGTGTTCTTACGGATGTTGAACTCCTTCACCAGAACGTCCAACACCGCGGGCGAGACGAACGCCGGCAGCCTTGGACCCAAGGTGATATCCTTGACGCCAAGGCTCAGAAGCGATAGCAGCACCAATACCGCCTTCTGCTCATACCATGCTATGTTGTATGATATCGGCAGTTCGTTCACGCCGACGTTCAATGCATCCGCCAAAGCTAAAGCGGTAGCCACCAGAGAGTATGAGTCGTTGCATTGACCAGCGTCGACGACCCGCGGTATGCCCTCTATGTCGCCCAGGAACAGCTTGTTGTAACGGTACTTCGCACATCCCGCCGTGAGGATGATGACATCATCAGGCAGAGCGTTGGCGAAGTCGGTGTAATACTGCCTCTCCTTGTGCCTTCCGTCGCAGCCGGCCATGACCATGAAACGGCGGATCTTACCTTGGGAGACCATCTCCAGCAGCTTCTCGGCGCTTGCTGCCAGAACGTTACGGGCAAGTCCGATGGTTAGCTTTCCGTCTTCCAGCTTCTGCGGCGGGGGAGAGGATAGAGCCATCTCGATCAAGGGGGTGAAATCCTTGTGGCCGTCATCATCGGCTTCAATCCTCTTAAGACCCGGGAAG
Source organism: Candidatus Methanomethylophilaceae archaeon (assembly GCA_007116915.1). Taxonomy (GTDB): domain Archaea; phylum Thermoplasmatota; class Thermoplasmata; order Methanomassiliicoccales; family Methanomethylophilaceae; genus PWHV01. The sequence goes on along the minus strand of SKHQ01000014.1, from coordinate 656 downwards.
CCGACGCTACCGGTCATGAATATGCGGTCAGAATAGCTGTCCTTGGGAGGCACCAGACAGTTGGTTGTCAACAGCACCGGGCCGTTGAAGCTGTCGAACTCCTCCTTCTGTTGCCACCATGACCCTCCATAGTTGCCGACCAGGTTGTCATATTCCTTGAAAGCGGGATAGGCGTTGCAGGGTAGCATCTCACCATGCGTGTACACGTCAACACCCTTGTCCTTGGTCTGCTCCAATAGCATCTCCAGATCCTTCAGGTCGTGACCTGTGACCAGTATTCCGGGTCTGTCACTTACCCCGATGTCCACAGCGGTCACTTCGGGATGGCCGTAGGTGCTGGTGTTGGCTTCATCGAGCAAAGCCATGGTCTTGACTCCCATCGAGCCGCATCGCATGTCGAGATCGACCATCTCAGCGACTGAAAGATCCTGCAGAGTGGATGCCAAAGCCTCGCGTATGAAAGTTGTGATCTCCTCGTCCTCGAAACCGAGTACCTTAGCGTGGCTGTAGTACGCGGCTATTCCCTTTAGGCCGTAAACCAGGAGTTCACGTAGCGACCTTACATCCTCGTTCTCAGTGGCCATGACCCCGACCTCTTTGGCCTTAGCCTTCAGCTCGCCGTCATCCCCAGGCCTCCATGTTGCCGCTTCCGGGCT
>SKHQ01000094.1 GCA_007116915.1 Candidatus Methanomethylophilaceae archaeon | reverse complement strand
TGTGGGTACAGGCTCATATCCATAGTGACTCCTCCTTTTTCAAAGCATATGTCACACCGACGAGAAGAATTCCGAGGAAAGCCACCGCCCAGACCCTGCCCATAACGGAGAGGTCTGCGAAAGCGACGGCCCATAACATCAAGAACACGATAACCAGATCGAAAACCACGAAGATGATTCCGAACATATAATACTGGAATTTGAACTGGATCTGAGCTTCGCCTATGGGTACGGAGCCGCACTCATAGGTCGTGTTCCTCCACTCGGAGGGCTTCTCTGGACGAAAGAACCTGGAGGCCCACCAGGCCATGGGGGCGAACCCCAGTGCCAATAGAGCGAAAAGCGCTACTGGTAAGTATTCCTCCACGAGCATCATTGCGACACGGTAAAGAATATAATTATTTAAACATTCTATGGCATTCTGCAATTATCCAGCTGGTTCATTGAATGAGTCTGACCTGAGGGAGCTAAACGCCGTTGGCATCAACCCCGCAGTCATTAATAATCAGCTTCGGGATACACAAGGCGGGAATTACCGATGCAAGGCAAGATAGGTTTCATCGGCGCCGGCAACATGGCCGAGGCGCTAATACGCGGTTTGATCGACCAGGCGGTATGCTGTAAAGAGGACGTTGTGGCCGGTGAGTTGTTCGAGCCCCGCCGGGAGTACATCGCCAAGACTCTGGGCGTTAGCGTCACCGGTGACAATACCGCGGTGGTCTCCGGAACGGAAATCGTGTTCCTGGCTGTTAAGCCCCAACACCTGAGATCCGTTCTGACGGAGATAGGTCCGGCATTCACCAAGGACCACTTGGTCATATCGATTGTGGCCGGAATCACATTGGAGACTCTGGAAGAGATGCTTCCCCTCTCCCGCGTGGTGAGGGTGATGCCCAACCAGCCCTGCATGGTCATGGCCAGTGCCTCGGCGTACTCCCTCGGCTCCAAGACCGTGGCCGCCGATGACGAGACGGTGAAGACCATGCTGGAGTCAGTAGGTGTCGCCTATCAGGTGGAGGAGAGGCTACTTGATGCGGTCACTGGTCTGAGCGGCAGTGGGCCAGCATACGCCTACGTGGTGATAGAGGCCCTCTCCGACGGAGGAGTCCTTATGGGCCTCCCTCGGGACGTCTCGACCATGCTGGCGGCGCAGACCCTGCTCGGAGCGGCGAAGACGATACTTGAAACCGGCGTTCACCCGGGACAGATGAAGGATGTCGTCACCTCCCCCGGAGGCACCACCATAGCAGCCCTGCAGGTTCTTGAGGAATCGGGTGTGCGCGGTGCGTTCATGGGCGCGGTGCAGGCCTCGGCGGAGAAGTCGAAGGAACTCGGCCGTCAGTCCTAGAAACGTGAACGCAGGGACCGGGCCGTCGACTTGAGCAGGCCGGTGGCGACACGGGGGGCGTTCCTCCATATCGAACCGGTGTTCCAGTCGAGGTCCTTCTTATCGCATATGGTGGATGCCATGATGTTCATGCCATCCTCCTTGACCTCCCACAGACGCGACTCCCGCTCCTTGGCATCTGCGATGAGCATGATATCATCGATGCGGTGCATCAAGTCAACGGCGGTGGATGTGCGCAAGTCGCGACCAGCCTTCTCCTCGGCACTTATCTGTCCGCAATCCAGCATGACCTGGTTTAGACCGAATGCCACGTCGTAGGACGTCTGGGCGATGTCGTCCCTGGTCATCCACTTGGTCTCATAGGAGAGCACGTACTTCCATGATGGGGAGTCGAGCAGCTGACGGTGCTCCTCCAAGGTACGGGCGAAGAAGCGGTAACCGAACTTCTCCGGATTCTCGAAGGCCTTGCTGCCCGGATCCACGAAAGGCGCGAAGGGCGCCGAGTAGACGAAGAGCCGCTGATCGTTGTCAAGGCTGTTCCACAGGCTGCGCGAATAATCGGAGATGCCGAGGGCCGACTCCCGGGTCTGTTCGGGAAGGCCGATCATGAAGAACAGGTCGTAACGTTGGCATCCGTGCTCGAATGCTGTGCGTATGGTCTTGGTCATGGCCGAGTTGTCAAAATCGCCCAGTGGACTGATGTTGCTGCGGACTGACTGGTCCTGGGACTCGGGGGAGAACTCCAGGGAGTACTCTCCCAAGGCGTCCTCGGCCATACGATAGAAGTCACGGTCTCCGGGGTAGAACATCTCCATGGCTATGTGGTTGTCCACACCCCTCTCCTTGATGCCTTTGAAAAGGCGTTCGGCGTAGTCCTTGCCTCCTTGGCGCACGTCCCCGATGATGAACACCGGCGACGCCAGGTACTCGCCGATTCGCTCGATGTCCTCGGCCAGTTTCTCAGGGCTACGGAATGCAGGGCGGCGGCGGCAGAGGAATGTCTTACCGGCAGCGGCGGAACCGCCGCATTGGGAGCAGTTGTAACAGCAGCCGCGGACGGTGAATACTGATGTCAGGGGCAGCTTGTCCCATCCCAACCATGGAAGGGCTCCCTTGATGTCCATGTTCCTCATGGTGTTCTTGATCATGGTGCCGTAGTCGAACTCCACGTAATCCAGTGAATCGGGGATGAATGTCAGAGGGTTGATGACGGCCTTGCCGTCCTTGTCCTTCCAGCATAGGTTCGGGACCTTGGAGAAGTCGCCGTCGCCGGTCAAGGCGTCCATGAACTCCACCTGCGGCAGCTCGGTGGAGTCGCCGCGCATGACGAAATCAACCTCAGGCCGCTGCATCAGCTCCTCGTGGAAGTAGGTCGCCGAGAAGCCTCCCAACTGCACCTTGGCATGGGGGTGTATCGATTTGACCAGCTTGGCTATCTCCAGCGCCCCGTGGGCGTGTGGCATCCAGTGCAGGTCGATGGCGAACACCTCGGCATCCAGGCTGCGGATGCGGCGCTCGACGTCGAACCTCTCATCGGCCAGCATCTGCACCGCCAGGTTCACTATCCGGGTACGGTATCCCGCCTTCTCCAGATGAGTGGAGATGGTCATGAATCCGATAGGATACATCTCAAAAACCGGGGATGACGGCACGACGTCGCTCACCGGGCCGTAGAAGATGGGCTTCTTACGGAAGTCGTAAACGCTCGGGGCGTGCAGGAATATGATGTCCGACCTAGGCACTGGAGTTCCCTCTCGGCGCTCTAAGCCGAGAGGATACATAAAGGTTGTTAGCTCACACCCCGTAGCGTCTCTGACGCTGCTGGTATGCCCTCACGGCCCGCATGAAATCGATGCGCCTGAAACCAGGCCAGTATATGTCGGTGAAGTACAGTTCGGAGTACGCCATCTGCCACAGGAGGAAATTGGATATCCTCACCTCACCGCTGGTGCGCAGCACCAGGTCGGGGTCGGGCACGTGGGAGGTGTACATGTGCTTGGAGATGAGGTCCTCGTCGATGTCATCGGCCTTGATGCAGCCCTCCTCGACCTTGGCGGCGATGCGGCGGAACGCATGTACCAACTCCTCCCGGCCACCGTAGGCGATGGCGATGTTGTAGAAGTAGGAGTCATAGTCCTTCGTGACCTCCTCCACATTGGCGATCGCGGACTGTATTCCTTCTGACAGAAGCTCCCGGTTGCCGAGGACGGTTATGCGTATACGGTTCTCATGCACCCTCTTCTCCTCCGCAAGGGATCGGAAGCTCTCCTCGAAGAGTTCCATAAGAAGCTCGACCTCGTCACCGGCGCGGTTGAAGTTCTCGGTCGAGAACGCGTAGACGGTGAGGACCTTTATCCCCAACTCCTGACACCATTCCATGACCTCTTCCAGCTTCTCCCTGCCCTTCTCATGACCGCCGGAGCTTGCCATGCCCATCTCGCGGGCGAAGCGGCGGTTGCCGTCCATTATAATGGCGACATGGTTGGGGGCGGGATAGGCGAGGACCTCCTTCTCCAATTTCACCTCATAGGTGTTGTAGGCGGTGTCGGAGAGTATTCGGGAGATTCCTTTCTGAAGGGTCATGGTATCAACTCACTCGAAATCCTGTGGCAGACCTGCCGCTTTCAGGCCCATGTCGAAGCAACCTATGGCGGCGACGGCGCCTATGGTCCCTTTGGGACCGGTTATCACATGCACTTCGACGCCGGATTCCTGCGCGGCTTCGAGGGCATCATCTATGGTGAATATTATGCTCTTCGACCTCCAGCCGAAATCCTCCAACGCTTCCGGGACTTTCAGACCTATGTATGAGGTCATCACCGTGTCGTCGGAGTAGGTATGTTCACGAAGATAGTCCTTGGCGAAATCCAAGAGCTCCCCGATCTGCCTCTCCTCCACCGCGAACGATACGGCGGTGGAGCAGCAGTTGGTGGTCTTGTTCGGAACCAAGGGGTTGAGCTGAATTATCTTATGGTCCAGGAACCGCCCCACGGGACAGTCCTGACCCAGCCTCATCATCAATGACCATGAGGCACCCTTCTCCTTGGTGTCCGTGTCATCGGCCCCGATTATCACCCTGACCATCTTGGGGCTTCGGACCACGACCTCGGCGCGATGGGCGCCGCCGATCTTGAAATCGTCGGGATAGGTGGTGGATATGACCTCCGGAGCCTGCGGGATGCAGGCGCCGACACCGACCGAGGCACCGGCCAGGCCTACCCAGCTGGTGACTACCTGGTCACCTTCTATCAATAGGGACTTCAGGCCTTGGCCGCCGAGATCCTTGGTGACCGGTCCGAACGACAGTTCACCCTCGCCGATGACGGTGTCCATGATCAGAGTGTGGCCATCAACGCGGACATCCTTGACGACCCCCCCGGCGCGCTTACGGTTAACCGCATCCCATTCCGGAGGTCCGCGGGCTATGCATCTCTCAATGACCTGAGCTATGCCGTTCTTCTCATCGACTATGGTGAAGAAGCCTTTGCAGAACAACCTGCCGTAACGGTCCTTGACCTGGTCTGGTCTTAATGTCTCGGTCATTGCAGCACATCAATTCTTTATCCGGTGAACACAGTCAACGTTTTTATTGTTTTAGAAGAGCGTCGACTGGGCACAGAGCGAGGGGGCCGTTCCAATGAAACGGGATACGAGGTCCTTGAGGTCAAGTGCCTTGAGCATTCCCAGTTCGTCACGGTAGACCGCCAGGCGCCCCTTGGCGCCCATGAGATCGCCGCGGTGCTTTCCGGCAGAGGGCATGATGCGTGGCACGCCCTCCAATCCCTTGAGCGGATAGCCGTCGAGCACCATCTCCGTCAAAGGGCTGAACGAAGGCCCGACATCCTCCCATCTGGCCTTGGCCTGGTTCAGGGAGTCGTCCCCCAAACAATTGGAAAAGGATGCCAGGGACATGGTTTGCGGGATTCCCCTGGAACGGGACAGGGACTGCTCCGCCGACCGCGCCTCCAAGCGGGACCCGTACTCCCCCACCGCGATTATCATGTCCGCACCCTGCTCTATGCCCCTCTCCCGCAAACGTGAGGATCGGGTCATCCCCACTTTCAGGTTGGAGGCGAAGACGGTTATGTACACCACGTGGGGATCCCCGCACATGGTGCCCTCGCACATGGTGCCGCGGCAACGGGGTTGGAACCGGCACTCCTGCACCGGAAAGCTGTCGCATCCTCGGCAATGTGGCATGCGGTTCTCAAGTACGGCGTCGCAGACCTCCTCGCCGCCGACGCAACGGCGGGCCTCGGAGACGAACATGTCCAAAGGATCCATGGATATCCTACGGACCTCTCCGCTGGAGATCACCCTCTCGCTAAGCACAGGCTGGAAGTCCTGCCATTGGAATGAGATGACATGCGAGCGGTAGTAATCCTGCGGCGAGGATTCCATGAGCTCGGACGCGTTACGGAACATCTCAGCGCTGACTCACACTCAGATACTCTGGCGGGATCTGTTTGCATAGATACACGGTACGGGCGGCCCGTCCGATCTCAATGCCGTCGGCCCTTGCCTTGACGGTGTCCACCGCCAATATCACTGGATCATCCACCCTGACAGATCCGGCGGAGAATGCATCTTCATAGGTCTTCGACAGATGCACCATGCGACGGTCGGCGGGTATTATGCCGATCTCCAGAATTATATCCGACTCATCAGGAGTGGCGGGATAGTAGAGTTCTTCAGGTATGTTGTCGGAGGGGTGTCTTAGGTCTAGTTCGAGAGTATGCCCGTATGTGGCGCGCACACTGTCGCCGCTGACCTGGTATCTGCCCTTGGGATCGCTCTCCACCAAGGCGATTACATGATGGGTCCGCAACCAGTGCATGCGACGGTTGTTGTCCCTCATCCCGGACACCATCTCCCTCAAGGAAACGAAGCCCTGCTCATCCATCTCCAACTCGAACCTCTCCGGGAAGTGGCGCAGAATGCCTGCCATGGTCCGTCCGACCTTGTCCATCTCCTCGGTGCTCATGAGGAACTTGCCCTCTTCGTCGCAGACCGGGCAGCGCTCATCGCGGAAGTATCCGTGTTCTTCACATTCCCTCAGCATGTTCATCCCCCAAGGCGATGGTATCAAGAAATACCTTTCTATCGACTAGTGACGCAAGGACATCTCGGCCGCCTTGACGGTGTTCTCCATGAGCATCGCTATGGTCATAGGCCCAACGCCCCCGGGCGAGGGAGATATCGCCGAGACCTTCTCCTTTACGTTATCGAAATCCACATCCCCCACGAGGCGGTAGCCTTTGTCGCTTGTCGCGTCATCGACACGATTGGTCCCAACATCAATGACCACCGACCCCTCCTTCACCATGTCCGCCTTGACAAACAGCGGAATGCCCACTGCGGCGATGAGTATGTCCGCTTGTCGGCACAACCCGGCAAGGTCTTTGCTGCGGGAGTGGGCCACGGTCACGGTGGCATCGGCACCGTCGCCCTTCTGCATGAGAATGGAGGCCATGGGCTTTCCCACTATGTTGCTGCGGCCGAGGACCACTACGTGTTTACCACGGGTCTCGACATCATAACTCATTAGAAGTCGTTGAATGCCCGCCGGAGTGGCGGGCAGGAACAAAGGATCCCCGATCAGCATCCGGCCCACGTTGTAAGGGTGAAAAGCATCCACGTCCTTGTGGGGATCGATGCGTTCGATGACCTTGCGTTCATCGATATGGGGAGGAAGAGGGAGCTGACAGAGAATGCCGTGTATCTCCACATCAGCGTTGAGGGAGTCGATCATATCGAGTAACTCATCCTCGGATGTCACGGAAGGGAGGATGTGCGTACGCGATAGCATTCCCAGCCTCTCACAGGCCTTGCCCTTCATCCGCACATAGACGTGGGACGCGGGGTCGTCACCGACGACCACCACCGCCAATCCGGGATTGGTGCCCTGGACCCTCAAGGCCTGCAACCTGTCGTTCAGCGCCTCTGTGACCTGGGCGGCCACATCCCTGCCGTTAATCAGACGGAGACTCATCCTATCGTTTTGCACTATGCGAGGTCGATATATAGTCTTTTCACAACTCAAAAACATAATTTAAAGGGAAGTGGATTGGGGGTTGGATGAGCTCGGATAACGGTGACAAAAGCTACGGCGTACGCCCCATATTGAATGTGGCGGAGTCCTTGGGCCTGGATAGGGAGGATGTGTTGCTATATGGCAGGGATGCTGCCAAGATCCCCCTCACCTCGCTGACCCGCTTCGACGGACGTCCGAACGGCAAGCTCATCGTGACGACGGCGATAACCGCCACCCCCGCAGGAGAGGGTAAGACGGTCACCACCATCGGCCTCGTCCAAGGGCTGGGCAGACTCGGTGCCGATGCTATGGGAACATTAAGGGAACCGTCTTTGGGACCGATATTCGGTATAAAGGGAGGCGCCACCGGCGGTGGCAAGGCCCAGGTGCACCCCATGGTGGAGATAAATCTGCATTTCACCGGTGACATCCATGCCGTGGGAGCGGCGCACAACCTTCTATCAGCGGTATTGGAGAATCACATCGCCAAGGGCAACGACCTTGACATAGACCCCACCCGCATCCTGCTCGGAAAGGCCATGGACATCGGATCACGTGAGCTGAGACACATCGTGATGGGCTTGGGCGGGAAGGTCAAGGGAGGAGTCCCCCATGAGAGCTCATTCATGATCACCCCGGCATCGGAGATAAGCGCCATACTGGCTTTAGCCAATTGCCCCGATGACCTTCGGGAGAGGTTGGAGAGGATCACGGTGGCTTACAACCACGACGGCAACCCCGTCCTTGCACGTCAGCTGGGATGCGTGGGGGCCTTGATGGCTCTTCTCAAAGACGCGATATGCCCCAATCTGGTACAGACCCTCGAAGGTCAGCCGGTATTCGTGCATGGTTTTCCTTTCGCCAACATCGCCCATGGCACGAACTCGGTGGTCGCCACCCGCTACGCTTTGAAGCTGGCGGACTATGTGGTCACTGAGACCGGTTTCGCCGCCGACCTGGGAGCGGAGAAGTTCTTCAATATCGTATGCAGACAAACGGGATTGGTTCCTGACTGCGTAGTCCTGGTGGCCTCGGTCAGGGCGCTCAAGATGCATGGCGGCAAGTGCGTCGAGGACTGCAGCCTGGCAGACATGGACTCTCTGAAACAGGGATTCGGCAACCTCGACCGTCACATCTCCAACATAAGACTGTTCGGACTACCAGTGGTGGTCGCCGTCAACCGCTTCCCCGGTGACAGCCCCGAGGAGCTCGCGGCGGTGGTGGACCATTGCGCCGAACTAGATGTGGAGGCGGCGGTCTCCACCGTCTTCGAGGAGGGCGGTGCCGGGGGAGAGGATTTGGCGCGCAAGGTCCTTGATACCATTGACCGTGATGACGGTGCCTTCCGCATGCTGTATGACACCGACCTTCCCATACGGGAGAAGGTGGAGACGGTGGCCAAGCTCATATACGGAGCGGGGCAGGTTATATTCCTCAGCGCAGCGGAGAAGTCACTGGATTCCATAGAGGCCCACGGTTACGGTCATCTGCCGGTCTGCATGGCGAAGACACAGGCGTCGTTGACCGACGATCCGCGGCGGCGGGGGGCGCCCGCGGGTTGGAAACTCACCGTCAGGGAGTTGACCATCTCCAGCGGGGCGGGGTTCGTGGTCCCCATCTGCGGACAGATGAACCTAATGCCCGGACTGCCCAAGAGACCGTCGGCGATGGACATAGACCTTGATGAGTGCGGACAGGTCACCGGTCTTCGTTGAGCAGGTCCTCGACTGCGGCCAGAGGCAAAAGCTCGAATCCGGAGTCCCGGGCATGTCCTAGCATCCGTGCGATGGCGTCCGCTTCCTCAGCGGTCTGTTTGGAACCCTTGGGACCTTCCCGGACGCCCTCCATGACGTGCCAACTATGTGTCGCCATCACCAGGACGCCCTCTTGGAAACGGTCGATCATGCGCATATAGTCCGATTCAGGCCTTCGGCCTTCATGCATGGCCCACAGGTATGAATCTATGACCTTGCCATCGGAATCGGTGTCGCGTGCCAAGGGGAATTCCCACATCCCCTGCGGAAGGAACTTGGGCATCAGCACTCCGTCGAGGACTTTCTCGGTCATCGATGAGTCGTAGGTGAAACCGCGTTCCTTGACGAGGGCGAGGACGCGGGGGTCGATGTTCAGATAGGGGGCGCGGAAACCGCGTGGCACATCACCAGTGACGGAGACCACCGTGTCCCAGGACCGTGAGATTATGTCCTCCAGTTGATCGTTTTCCAACAGCATGCCGGTCGATTCGCCGGTAAGGTCCTCGTGCTCCATCCCATGGCATGCGATTTCAAGGCCCTTGACCACCGAGGGGTCGGCGAGCATGCGCAACGAGTCACCTTCAGCGAATATCGTGGCGGGAAACGCCATCGACCGTAGCATGTCAGCGATGACCTCCATACCCTGCGAGGAGGCGTCGTGACACGGGTCAGTCGTTACGCCGCAGGAACGCGATGCTGCCGCGGTCTCACCGCGGACTGCGGTGTTGCAGTCCCGGTCGAGGTCGATTGTGAATGCCAGAATCCTCATCTCATTCCCGCCTCCTTCATTCCGTTCCTAAACTCACAGAAGAGCCTCAGGACATAAAGGTTATATCGCCCTTATTCTTGATTGGATTGTCCCTCCCGGGGGAAGAGGATGGAATTATGATAATCGGCGAGCAGAAACCATTGGCGGACATCATCAGTATGGTGGAGTCCGAGGGAGGCGGCAGGATACTAGTGGTGGGATGCCGCTCCTGTGTGGC
>SKHQ01000097.1 GCA_007116915.1 Candidatus Methanomethylophilaceae archaeon | reverse complement strand
GAAAAACCGAGAAAACCCGGAATTGATTTTCAAAACCCGATGTCTGGCTATTTTTAGTTCGTTTCCCGGCGGGAGCACTAATTTTCAACAATCCAATTTGTTCGAACTTTTTTTTAAAACCAATGCGACGGACATTCATATTTCGGAATAACCCGCCGATCTTGACCAGCTCCATTTGTGAGTACCAACTGTCCCCTTGCTTCCGCACAACAATTTCCGATTAATAGTAACCAATATTCTGGTTGTCAAATCCTTTTAACATCATGTTTAAACCCAGCTCAAAAAAAATCATATAGTTTTGGATATCAACAATGAAATAATATAAGCTATAAATATTCGAAATTAGAATATTACTAACATTCTGGTAACTTATCGCTCATAATCGGGGAGGAGGTTGAGAGAGATGGATGACAAACAAGAATGGTACAATCTGACTGCCAAGGAATCCATGGACCGGCTCGGTACAACTCCACGCGGGCTGTCCTGGGATGAGGTCGGGACACGACGATCGGAGTTCGGCCCCAACGAACTGACCGACAAGAAGGCCGTCAGCAAACTCACAATCCTCTCCGCCCAACTCCGCAACCCTCTGAACCTGGTTCTTTTAGCGGCCGCAGCGGTCTCATACATAGGGGGCAAGACCCTCGATACGATAGTTATCGCGATAATTATCACATTCAACGCCCTGATGGGGTTCATTCAGGAGTACAAGGCTGAGAAGGCGATAGAGTCCTTGCGCTCAATGTCGTCCCCGGAGGTCGACGTACTCCGTCTCTGTCCTGAGGGTGAAACCAACACCTGCTTCGAAAGCAGGATAAAGGCCACCGAACTCGTTCCGGGGGACATCGTGGTATTGGAGGCGGGGGACAAGGTCCCTGCCGATTGTCGTGTGATAGAGGCATTCAACCTCGAGGTCGATGAATCCTTCCTAACCGGAGAATCAACCACTGTTGCCAAGACCGTCAATCCTATGGACGGTGAAGTCCCCGTTCCGGACAGGAGGAACATGCTCTTCTCCGGCAGCAGTGTGACTCAGGGAAGGGGCCGGGCGGTGGTCGTCTCCATAGGGATGGGCACGGAGATAGGCAGGATAACAGAATTGATAAGGGAGGCCGAGGTCGGAGAGGCGCCCATCCAGAGGAGGATAAAGGACCTCAGTGTGAAGGTTGGTGTTTTCGCCATATGTGCCAGCTTGCTGATATTCCTCATCGGTTACCTACAATCCCTGGACACCTACGAGCTTCTCATGTTCTCGCTCGCCGCAGCCGTTTCAGCGATACCCGAGGGGCTGCTGGTAACCCTGACGATAATCCTCTCGGTCGGCGCGTTCAGGATGTCGCGCAGGAACGCCCTGATACGCAAACTGAATGCCGTTGAGACTTTGGGGTCGGTCACCGTCATCTGCAGTGACAAGACCGGTACCCTGACCACCAACCAGATGACGGTCAGGAGGATCTGCGCCGACGGCACGGACTTCGAGGTGAGTGGCGTCGGCTTCAATCCTCAGGGCACCATCGAAGGATTCGATGAAAGCGATGCTGAGGAGGACACGGGCATCGGCATCCTGCTCCATGCGATATCACTCTGCAACGACGCCCGTCTCCGTCAGCATGATGTCGACGGGGACATCAGATGGGAGGTGGTCGGAGACCCCACTGAGGGGGCATTGGTCGTTGCGGCCATGAAGGCCGGCTTGAACCATGAAAAGCTGAGGGATGACCATCCGAGATTGGATGAGATCCCCTTCGACCCTTCAAGGAGGTTCATGGCGACATTCCACGAGGGTTTCGGGACCGGTTCCAGATTGTTCCTCAAGGGTGCGCCGGAGGCGGTGGTGGACCTATGCACCCATGTTAGGAGGGGGGAGGAGGTCATCGAGTTCACGGCGGAGATGAAGGAAAGGGCCAGGTCCCGTGCGCTCACGATGGCGTCCGAGGCCCTGAGGGTACTCGGTGTGGCCTACGTCGACCTGACCTCTGAGGACGTTCCCGCCATGAAGGAGAGGATATCCGCAGGCGAAGGAGGTCTGGTCTTCCTCGGCAACACCGGCATGATGGACCCCCCGCGTGCCGAGGTCAAGGGCTCGGTGCAGTTGTGCAAGAGTGCTGGTATCACAGTCATCATGTCCACCGGCGATCACAAGGCGACCGCCGAGGCGGTAGCCGCGGAGATAGGTATCGCGAACCCCGGTGCAATGGCATACACAGGGGCCGATATAGAAGGGATGTCGGATGATGAACTGCAGAAGCTGGTGGAGGAGACTACCGTCTTCTCCAGGGTCTCTCCGGAGCATAAGAACCGCATCGTCTGCGCGTTGAAGAGGAACGGCAACATAGTCGCCATGACCGGCGACGGTGTGAACGACGCACCTGCCCTGAAGGCTGCAGACGTCGGCATAGCCATGGGCATCACGGGAACGGACGTCACCAAGGAGGTGGCGGAGATGGTCCTCGTCGATGACAACTTCGCCACCATAGTCAACGCGGTGGAGGAGGGCAGGGTCGTCTTTGAGAACGTCAGGAAGGTCGTTCAGTACCTCGTGACGACGAACGCGGCACAGATAACAACACTGGTCGCCGCTCTGCTGCTGTTCCCGCAGCATCCTCTGATACTGTTGCCGATAATGATACTGTGGATCAATCTGGTCACTGACGGGTTCTTCGACAAGACCCTTGCCTTGGAAGGCAAGGAGCCGGGTATAATGTCCAAACCTCCACGGCAACCGGATGAGACCATAAT
>SKHQ01000084.1 GCA_007116915.1 Candidatus Methanomethylophilaceae archaeon | reverse complement strand
GTCACTGTCGAGCTTGCTGGCCACCATGGCGGACAAGGTGTCGTTATCACCGAAGACCGCCTCTATCTCCTTTATGCAGACGGCATCGTTCTCATTGATTATCGGAACAACACCATGCTCGAGAAGGGTGTTCAGGGTGTTCCTGACATTGAGATAACGTACACGCTCAGAGTAGAAATCGTAGGTCAGGAGCACCTGGGCCACTTTGAGTCCGACCTTGTCGAAGCTCTCCGTCCATTTCTGCATCAGTATGCTCTGACCCACGGACGCTGCCGCCTGCCTTATAGGGACCTCATTGGGCTTGGGCCTGACCTTCATGGCATCCAGGCCTATTCCTATCGCCCCAGATGTCACTACGATGGCCTCCATGCCCCGAGACTTGATCCATTTGACCTGACGGGCGACGGAGTCCATGAACTCGCTGTCGACCTGGAAGTCATCCTTGGTTATGGATGATGTCCCCACCTTGATGACGACACTGTCTATCTCCCCCAGGACTCCGACGCGCATCTATCTCACCTAATCTCCAGGTGTTTGGACAGGTTCTTGTGAGTGAATAGTTTCGCCCCTTTGCCGGCATAGTCCTTGACGGCATGGCCCTGGCCCAGGAGGACGTACTTGTATATCATCAGCCCCTCCATCCCCACTGGCCCACGGGCATGGATCTTGTTGGTGCTTATCCCCACCTCGGCCCCCTTTCCGTAACGGAAGCCGTCGGCAAAGCGTGTCGATGCGTTCAGCATGACGCTCGAAGAGTCCACCATGGCCACGAATCTCTTGGCTGAATCGGTGTTCTCAGTGACTATGCAATCCGTATGGCCGGAGCCATGAGTGTTTATGTGAACCACAGCGTCCTCTAATGAATCGACCGTCCTCACCGATAATATGAGTTCATTATACTCGGCATCCCAATCCTCTTCATCTGCATCATGGACCGGAACGCCTGCCGCAGACAGTATCTCCTTGGATGCACGATCGCAACGCAGCTCGACGCCTTTCTCAGACAGTTCTGAGGCTATCCTGACAAGGAGGTCTGCAGACATGTCCTTGTGCACCAGGAGGGTCTCCATCGCATTGCAGACCGCCGCATACTGGACCTTGGAGTCCACAGCGACCTCCTTGGCCTTCACGGCGTCAGCATCGACGTCCAGGTACACGTGGCAAATTCCCGCTGCGTGACCGAGAACGGGTATCCGGGTGTTGTCCTGGATGTATCGGACGAACTCGTTCGAGCCACGGGGTATGATCAGGTCTATGTAAGCGTCCATATCCAACATTCCGGTGACATCGTCCCTGGTCTCCATGAGCTGGAATGCCTCAGAGGGCAACCCCGCGGAGGCGATGGCATTCGTTAGAACATCGAACAGCACCCGGTTGGATTCGCGGGCCTCGCTGCCACCTTTGAAGATGGTTGCGTTCCCACTCTTTAAACACAGGGCCATTATCTGCGGTACAACGTCGGGTCGCGACTCGAATATCACTCCTATAAGGCCGATGGGTGTGCTGACCTGGAACAGTTCCAGGCCGTCATCGAGTTCCAGAGCCTGCATGGTCCTCCCCACCGGGTCGGGAAGGCGCATGACATCATTGATTCCCGCTATCATCTCATCCAGTTTGGAATCGTCGACCTTCAGTCTCTTCAAGAGCGCGGAGGTCAGTTTGCCGTCGGCCACCATCTGCTCGGCGGCCTTCATGTCCTTGGCATTGGCGGCCTTGATGCCTTCCCTCTCAGAATCGAGCGCCACGGCCATAGCCTCCAGGGCCTTATCCTTGCGGGATGTGCTCTCTGACATCAGCTTTATGTATGCCTCTTTGGCCCTCTTCACCCTATCCCCAATATCGTTGGACATCACTCACACCTGCAACTGGATTCAGTAGCGGGTTAATTACCTTTATCATTATCCCAGCGTTTACTTCTTCCATGGTGTTTTACAGGGTAGGGGGCGAAGATGAACTTGAAGTCATTTCCGGACTTTGGGAGGAACTCAGGTCCATGCTCGCAGATATTGCCTCCACCTTCCAGCACCATTATGTCGATGTCACTTTCGACAGTAGGATGGACGTCGTGCGAAGAAGGGCGGCGGGCGGGGACATATGGTTGGTTCTGGCGGAGGATGAGGGTGAGCCGGTGGGCTACTGCCTCAGCACCTTAGGGGAGGACCGAGTCGGATGGGTGGACTCATTCTATGTCCGTCCGGAAAGACGCTGTGAGGGCATCGGAAAGGAGCTTCTAACCCGATCTATGGAATGGCTTAGGTCGCAGGATGCGAGAGCGATAAGGCTGACAGTCACACCAGGAAACGAATCGGTGATGTCATTCTATCGTTCTCAAGGATTCGAACTACGGAAATATCTTCTTGAACTCGATGAATAATTCGAGTGAAAACTTTATTAATGCAGTGTCCTCATTTTCAAGGCATGGACAGCTGCAGGATGGAGATCGTCTTTCTCGACCCCGCGACCTACACCGCGATCTCCGACCATGCTATGAGACAGGATATCCTCGTCGAATTGTTCCGGTCCGCGTATCATCAGCCAGTCACGAAGCAGACCATGGCCGACTCGTTGGGCATCAAATACCCGCAGTTGGTCTATCAGCTCAACAACCATCTCCGTGACTTTTGGGATGTCAAGGAGGAGGAGAAGGTGCGGGGTACACGCATGGAGTATATCGGCCCCGCCAACCGCAACGCCGTGTATCTAGCCATTGGAGCAGGAGGAAGGATATTCGTCGTGGACCCGTTGGCGGGACTGTTCGGCGCCGTGGCGGATGTGGGGCTTAGATGCGACTCCTGCCAAGATGATGAAGCGGACAATTGCATCAGATCATTGGAGAAGGGAGGTCTTGAGATCGGAATGGAAGATCGTGAGGCCCAGACCCTGGAACGGAACTCGCGCCACGCCCCATTCCGGCCGCTCGACCTGGCATCCATACTCGCCATGAGGCATATGGCGGCCGGTGAGGTTTGTGAGATCACCATACCCTGTGAGACATGCCATTTCCTCCGCCGCCGGAACATAATCTCCCTGGACACCACGGGAAAGCAATAATACCGAGGTCAGCAATCTCCCCCGACATGAGCGCCAACGGAGAGCCTACTAGGTTCCTCATCCTGGGCGGTTTCCTGGGAGCGGGCAAGACGACACTGGCAGTCAATCTCGCCAAAGCGATGAGGGAGAGACACGATAAATCCGTGGCCATCATCACCAACGACCAGGGTGACGTGCTTGTCGATACCGAATACACCAAAGATTCCGGTTTCGATGTCCAGGAGGTCCTGGGAGGATGTTTCTGCGCCAATTTCGATGAGTTCGTTCACAATGCGCGTTCATTGGTCTCCATGGGGAGACCCGACATAATAATTGCCGAACCTATCGGCACCTCCACCAACATTCTGGCCTCGGTGGTCGCCCCGCTGAAGAGCCTCTATCCTGATGAGTTCAATGTGGCACCCCTCTGCGTGGTGGTCGATTGTCTAAGGGCGCTCTCCCACCTCGACGGCGGGGAGAAGGAGGGGCTGATACCATCCCATCAGCTCCGTGAGGCTGAGGTAGTGATCCTCTCCAAGGCCGACCGGGTCACCGCGGATCAGATGAAGGCGATAATGGGAGAGTTGGAACGGACCGCTCCCGATGCAGAGGTTATCGTCACCTCTTCTCTGGACCTGCGCAACTTCGATGACATCCTATCCTTGCTGTTATCCGACCGGCACAGCGAGAAGTTGCCTGTAGGCGACGAGAACAGGAACTTTGCCTTCGAGAAGGCCAAACTGGGTTGGTACTCCAGCACCTACACGGTCAACAGCGATGAAAGGGTGGACATGTATGCCCTCATCAGTGACACCATGAAGGCTGTGGCCAAGCAGTATGAGCCCCGCTCCATAGCTCATGTGAAGATGGTGCTGAGCTCGGAGGAAGCGGCGGCGAAGATGTCACTTGTCCAGGAGTCGATGCAGGTGGATGGGATCCACGGTTCACGATACTTCAAAGGAAGCGGCAAGATGGTTCTGAACGCCAGGGTCGAGTCGCCCCCCAACCGCTTGGAGAATGTTATGAGGGGCATAGTCGCTGAGATGGCCATCAAGCACTCGTTGCAGGTTGAGCTCGAGACCGAGTCCTGCTTCGCCCCCCGGCCAGAGTCGCCATCCCATTACCTTTTCGAGTGAGTCCCCTCACTCACCTTTTGTTCATTTTTTTGGCTATTCTTTGCACAAATGTCAAGACACCTTATCTACTCACAGTCCAAAGAGCACTATGCTTAATATATAATTTTGACATTCAACCTTAGAAAATCGGGTGGCATTTATGTATTGTATAGAAAACTCCAGATCGACCACTGGTACCAGCACCAGGGTCAAGGACATAGCCCCCATAAACGGCATGTGTCCGCTTTGTCTCGAGAGATGTAACGTCCTTTGCGAGGTGGGAAAATCCGCCTTCCGCGGCAGGGAGGTTCTGTATCCCAGCCCGGAGCACTTCGGCAGGAGCACTGCAGGAGCGAACAAGGACTATTTCCTAGACTGGTCGCACTTCCAATTAATGGCTGAGCTGCTGGATACGAAAGGCATAGAGGCCGACCCCGACAAGGCGTTCTTCGAGAATGCCGATGTCTCCACCGTTGTGGGTTCCCGGTCGAAGAGACCGATAAAGATGAGGGTCCCCCTCCACATCGCCGGTATGGGCTCGACAGCAGTCGCCAAGCGACACTGGGAAGGGATGGCCAAGGGCGCTGCCCTCAGCGGTGTCATACACATCATCGGCGAGAACGTTTGCGGTATGGACTCGGATGCGGTTTATTCCAACGGCAACGTCCAGCACTCGCCTGACCTGGAGTTCCGCGTCAAGTCCTTCACCGACCTATGGGACGGGGAGCACGGACATGTGGTACTACAGACCAACATAGAGGATGGCCGTGGAAACGTGGAAGAGTACGCCATGTCCAAATTGGAGGTGGATGCACTGGAGAGGAAGTGGGGCCAAGGCGCCAAGGCAATAGGCGGCGAAGTCAGGCTTCACAGCCTCGAGAGGGCTCTCGAACTCAAGGCCCGCGGATATCTGGTCCTGCCGGACCCCGAGGACCCCAACGTTCAGCAGGCATTCAAGGACGGCCTGTTCCGCAGCTTCGAGAGGCACAGCCGTGTCGGATTCCCCACCTTGGACGGATTCCAGGAAGAGGTGGATCAGTTCCGCTCCATGGGTGCCAAGAACATGTTCCTGAAGACCGGAGCCTACCGGCCTGAGGTCGTGGCCTTCACCATGGCGGCGGCTTCAGATGCCAAGATAGACCTTCTGACCTTCGATGGTGCCGGAGGAGGCACCGGTATGAGCCCCGTGCCCATGATGAATGAGATGGGGACCCCTACCATACACCTGATCGCTGAGGTCATGCAGTGCGCCGAGATACTCAAGAAGAAGGGACGCCACATCCCTGACCTGTCCTTTGCCGGAGGTTTCCTTAACGAGACTCAGATGTACAAGGCCATGGCTTGGAGCGATCTTGGAGACGGACCATTGGTCAAGTCCATCGCGATGGCCAGGAGCCCGTTGCTGGCGGTCATGAAGAGCGATTTCTTCATCGAGCTGGCGGATCAGGGTAAGCTGCCCACCAACTTCCAGGCCCTCTACGGCGACAGCCCCAAGCAGTTCTTCATCGCTCAGGAGCACTTGCAGGCCAAGTTCCCTGACTTGGAGATCGGAACCGATATTCCCTGGGGCGCAGTCGGTCTGTACACCTACTTCAGCGAGAGGCTCGTCGAAGGTCTCAAGCAGCTTATGGCCGGTGCCCGCAAGTTCCGTCTCGACTGCATAGAGAGATCGGACATCAACACCTTGACCGAGTATGCGGCCAAGGTCAGCGGCATCGAGACCATCGACCAGCGCGCGGCGCGGGTGATGGAGAGTCTGCTCTGAAGGAGTTCGCTCCGTCTTGTCAAACTTTTTACTTTTTATCTTTATAAGAAATGTTAAGTGGTTTTCCAAAAGGCGGAAGGTGTTTCCTCAGATCGTGGTGCTGTCATAGTGGCCACGGAAGGGCCGGCTGTCCAGAGGTATGATCTTGCTGTATTCGATTGAACGGTCGATCTCCACACTGAAAGCCTTCTCATACTGGTCTATCAACGTATCCACGGTCTTGAAGTCCTTGTCGTTCATCTCTGCCAGGCAGGCCCCGGGACCGAGTTGATGCTTCTCCACCGGGCCGCGGACGTAGATCCGACCGCCATGCATACCCGCTCCGACGTGAAGGCCTACCGGTGAGTCTTCCACCCCTTGGCCGAGAATGAGTATTGTTCCTCCGGCCATGTACTCGCCGAGGTAATCATTGACGAATCCGCCTATGACCAGCTTGACGCCGACGCCCTCGAACTCCTTGATGTGGATGCCGACGCGGTATCCGGAGTTTCCCTTCACAAGTAGGGTTCCGCCCCTGGCGGCCAGACCGGTGATGTCGCCGGAGTTGCCATGGACGATGATCATGCCATCGTTCATGGTGTTGGCGGTGACGTCCTGGGCGTTCCCGAATACCTCTATGGTGCCGCCGTTCAAGAAGGCTCCGAGGTCGTTACCAGGCGTTCCGTGTATCTCTATCCGGGTGTTGGGATTTGATGTGGCGGAGGCTATGTACCTCTGACCTATGACGTTCATAAGGACTAGCCTTTCCTCGCCTGCGCATATTGCCTCCCGTATGAGACGGTTCAGCTCGCGGTAGTCGAGGGGGTGTCCCAGGTCGTTCCTGTGTCCAGCGTCGATCATCATGGTCTCAACCTCCTTGCTCATCCCCATCCCTCCCCGGAATGCTTGACATCCAATATCTCGGCTATGCGGGGATTGGGTCCGATATAGCGTAGGCGGTCACGGTTGCCGACCAAACTCTCCACCGAGTCAATTCCCATCGCTCCCAGGATCTCCTTCAGCTCCTCGTTCCAGGCGTGGAACATGTTGACTATGCGCTGTGTTGCGATCTCTATGTCCAAACGCGAGGTCAACTCCGGCTTTTGTGTGGCTATACCCCAGGAACAGGCGCCGCGGTGACACTGCTGGCACACCGTGCAGCCCATGGCGATCATTGCCGATGTGCAAACACCGACCACGTCCGCTCCGAGAGCGATGCACTTGATCATATCAGCGGCGGTCCTTATGCTTCCCGAGGCACAGAGGGTTACCTTGTCACGGAGACCTTCCTGCTCCAAACGTTGGTCCACAGCTGACACCGCTATCTCGATAGGCATACCCGCGTGGTCCCTGATGACCCGTGGGGCCGATCCGGTGCCTCCCCTCAAACCGTCAATGGTAAGGAAATCAGCACCAGCCCGCACAATCCCGGACGCAATGGCGCCGACGTTATGGACGGCGGCGATCTTCACACCCACCGGCACCTTGTACTCAGTCGACTCCTTCAACACCGATATCAGCTGTTGCAAGTCCTCTATACTGTAGATGTCGTGATGAGGATACGGAGATAATGCATCAGTACCCAAAGGTATCATACGGGTCTCGGATATCAGCTTCTGCACCTTCTCACCAGGCAGATGGCCGCCGTGACCGGGCTTCGCACCCTGTCCGATCTTGATATCCACACAGCTTACCTCCTTGAGGTAATGGCTGGTGACACCGAAACGTCCGCTGGCGACCTCGGCACATAGGTTCTTGGCCATCGGATAGAAGTCGTTGTGTAGACCTCCCTCGCCGGTGCCCGCCAATATGTTCAGTTGGGTGGCCGCGCGGAACAAGGCCGCCTGGGCGTTATAGCTGATGGAGCCCAGAGATATGTGGCCGATCATGATCGGCATGTCCATTATCACTATTGGGGTCTCGCTGGCATCGAGGTCTATCTTGCCGTTATCGTCCACGACAACCTTTCCCGGACGGCGTCCCAGATAAGTCTTGGTCTCCACCGGCTCTCGGAGAGGATCGATGGAGGGGTTGGTGACCTGCGCCGCATCCAACAGTATGTCGTTGAATATGTCCATATATTCTGCGTTGGCACCGCAGGATGAAAGCAGGACTCCACCGGAGTTGGCCTGGGATATCAGACTGCGACGTATCTCCGGACTGAAGACCGCATGGGGGGCGAACTGCTTGGGCAGCTCGTTGACGATGATTGCATCGGTGGGGCATTCGAAGACGCAGCGCACACAGGCGACACAACCCTTAGCCACCTTGACCTTGTCGTCCTTGAACTCCAAGGCGCCGTAGCTACAGGCCTTTATGCACTTCTTGCAACGTATGCAGGCCTCATGGTCGATGGTGGGGCGGTACTTCTCAGGTATGGTTACGATCGGCTTCATCAGATCGCCCCCAGGAATGGATCCTCTGTGCCACGACGAACTATACCTTCCCCCACCTTGACTATGGCGGGGTTACCGGCCCTTGTGGCCCATATCTCGGCATCGGGCTGGACCGACTTGATGGCGCACTCCTCGCTGGCAGCGTAGACGGAGTTCCCGTCCGCAGAAACGCCCATGACCAAGGGCCTCAGCTTCTTACGGTCGGCCAGAGCTATCATGGTCACAGGGTCGCTGCGTCCGACCAGGATGCTGAAAGGACCATTCAGGAATGCCTCCTTATATGTTATTCGCAACTGATTGGCCAGACGGCGTTCGTTGTCGGGGAGCCTCTCTATGTCCTTGTAATACCATGGGGCCATCGCGAAGGCCGTGGCCGTGACCGGTAGACGATGCCTCCTGACCATCAGGTCCCAAAGATAGGTTACGACCTCGGAGTCTGTTAGCAGCGTGCACTTGTACCCTGCCATCTCCACCAGCTTGCGGTTCACACCGTAAGAGGTGATCTCACCGTTGTGACAGACACTCCAATCCAGTATGCTTATTGGATGGGAGCCGGCCCACCAGCCCGGAGAATTGGTGGGGAAACGGGAGTGGGACAACCACATATTGCCCTTGTAGCGGGAGATATCGTAGAACTTAGCTATCTCACGGGCATAGCCGGAGCCCTTGAACACCGCCATGTCCTTACCGCTGGAGACGCAGCATGAGCCGGGGATGGTCTCATTGATGGACATCACCAAGCGGACCATGTAGTCCTCTTCGTTGAGGCCGGTCCTGATGTAGACCTCGGTTCCCTTCTTAGGTCTAACGAAATAACGCCATACCAACGGGAACGGTGGAGTCATACTCCTCTGGGGGAAGGTTGGTACCTTCTCATCCTTGATCATGTAAACCCAATGGGAGAGTAGTTCCTCCGTTTCGGCCTGGGCCTCCTCGCTCTCAAAGAGGAACTGCATACAGTACTCCTCGGCGAAATCGGGGAAAAGCCCATAGGCAACGAAACCAGAGCCGAGACCGTTCTCCCTCTCCGACATGGTGGTTATCATCTTCTCTATCTTAGAGCCGGAAATCAATGAGCCATCTATGTTTATGCAGCCTGCTATACCGCAGCTACCCATTCGCGGCTTGTGACAATCTGGTATTTCAACGACGTAGCTCTGCTCGGCGAAGACGCGTGACGCCTGCGGACAAGAAAGCGTGGCCGGTTGCAAGTAGTCGCGATCCATATCGATCCATCCTTGAGATCGAATGCTTACGTGTTCACGTATCACTCGGTTCAAATCACAAATCTAATGTCAGTATTTGAATTTTGTGTTCAAACATCTAATTAATTTAAGATAATTAGACAAATTGATAGTTATTTCTACAAATATCATCATTTATTAGATATTCATCGGAAGAGTTTGCTCATTGTACGCTCAAACCGTCGAAAACGATTGAATATATCCTAATGCATAGTATTTCAGGGTGACTGAGAACATGAGGCTGAAGGAACTGGAGATGTTTTTGCAGAGGGTTCCTTCGTTCATAGAGCCCTCGGCTAAGTTGGAGCAGTACTCCACCCCGGCACCGATCGCCGCTGATATGCTCTACACCGCCCTCGGACACGGGACCATCAACGGTAAGACCGTCCTTGACCTCGGATGCGGGAGTGGGATATTGGGCATAGGAGCATGGTTGCTGGGAGCGGAGAGGGTTATCGGTATCGATGCTTCGGAGAAGGCGGTTGAACAAGCGAAAGCGGCCTGTGAAACGATGGAAGCAGATGTCGAATTGCATACGATGGATGTGAATGATGTTGATTTCATCGTTGATACCGTTATCATGAACCCTCCGTTCGGCTGTCAGAACCGCAACGCCGACCGGGCGTTCCTGGACAAAGCCATGGATTCAGCTTCAAACATTTACTCACTGCATATGTCTAATACTCTGCCCTTCCTGGACAGGCATGTGGCCAGTAAAGGTCGTGAACTGTGGTATCACAAAGAATATAAATACGATATCCCTCACTTGTTTTCATTCCATAGCCGGTCCAAGAGGACCGTCGAAATAGTGATGATAGCTATCAGGTGATTTTTATGGCAGATACAAGGAAAGTGCT
>SKHQ01000034.1 GCA_007116915.1 Candidatus Methanomethylophilaceae archaeon | reverse complement strand
TAGCCTTCCAGCAAAGGAATGCTTAGCTTCCCGCCGAAGGACTTGAAGTTCTCCAGCTCTATCTGCTTAAGGTACACTGTTTACACCCCCTGCGGGGCGAGAGGCGGATCCTGTGCGGGGACCCTGTGTCGCATCCCATCGAGGACAGGCCAGACCTGTCCAGGTTTATAAGAGGATTAGTTCGTATATAAATGTTATCGGTGCATCCAGCGTCTTCAGGTCTTCCCGACCAGGTCGGCTACGCTGTCCACGACAACATCGATGCTCATACCGGACGCCTGCAGAGAACCCCTGTCCGCTTCGCCACTGAGAACGAGGATGGAGGTCATACCGTTCTCCACCGCCATCCTCATGTCGGTGTACAGTCTGTCCCCGATCATCGCCATCTGCGACACCGGGACGTTGAGATGTAGAGATGCCATCTCCGCCATGGCGGCGTTGGGCTTGCCGATCACCGATGCCTTTCTTCCCGTTAGTTCCTCGAACATCCGTATGAACGGTCCGACGTCCACATCATAGCCGTCCTCCGTCGGACACAGGTCGTCGGGATGGGTGGCTATCAGCTCCGCCCCCTCCAAGAGGAGGTGATAGGCGCGGTTGATCTTCTCATATGTGATGGTGCGGTCGAATGCCAGCAGCACGATCGGCGCCGTGTCTGATACTAGTATTCCGGCCTCCTGCAACTCCTCCATGAACTGCGGCGTTCCCAGCGGATAGACGGCCTTCCCCTCACAGTGGGCTTGGAGATGCAGTATGGTGGCAGTGCAGGAGGTCAGTATGTTCTCCATGCCGACATCGAACCCCATGTCGGTGAGCTTGCGCAGGTAATGGGAGCGGCTGGAGGAGGAGTTGTTGGTTAGCATCGCAAATGGTATGTTCTTTGCTTTAAGGTAGGAGATGAATTCCTTGGCTCCGGGAATGGGCTCCATGCCCTTGTATATCGTGCCGTCCATGTCAATCAGGAACCCTTTCACCCCTTCGAGATGCCCCATAGGGGGAGAATGGTGGTCAAATTATTAATCGATGGTATGTAGTTGCGAATCCACGGACTGTCAGGACTTCGGTTGGAGTGTTGTTGAATGACGAAGAAGGAGAGCGCCGGTGTTACAATGGGTCGCAAGTCCTTCCTCATAATGGGATCCAACGTCCTGGCGGCGATGATCGGATTCGTTGCCCTCACCACGATGACCCGATACGTGGGCGATGCCTACGGCAGTCTGATGTGGGCGATGGCCTTCGCGGCCACTTTCAATGCCATATCCGACCTTGGATTCTCGTCTGCTAACGTCAAGAGGATATCGGAGGGGCAGGATGTCAACGACTGTTTCTCAACCTTCATCATCGTCAAGGTGGCGCTCACGGCGGTGATGATGGTCGCCACCATCAGTTTCTTCCTGATCTACATCTTCGTTCTTGGCAATCAGATCTACACCGCCAGCATCTACACTTTGTTGTTGTTCGTGCTCTATTGGGGGCTGTGCAACATGTCGGGGGTGTTCACCTCCCTGTTCAAGGCCCGCAAGGAGATATCGAAGGCGGAGTCGGTCCATCTGATCGATCCTCTGCTCCGGGCGCCGGTCATAGTGATTTTCGCGTTGCAGGGGGCGTCAGCAACATATCTGGCCTTGGCCTATGTGCTCGGTGCGATGGCTATGGTATTGGTCGGCATCCTGCTCCTCAGGCGCAGCGGCATACGTTTCGTCCGGCCGACCTTGTTCCGCAACTATCTGCGCTTCGCCCTACCACTTTCGGGAGTCGTTTTCCTCAGCGCCCTGTTGGTCAATTTGGACGTGCTCCTGCTCGGTTTCTTCTGGAATGCCACCGAGGTCGGTTACTTCGCATCTTCCTACAAGTTGTTGGAACTTGTTCTGACGTTCGGTGCGGCCATAAACACCCTGCTGTTCCCCAGCATCTCCGAGTGGCATGCGATTGGTAATATGGATCGCATCCGCGAGATGAGTGCCGAGGCGCAACGTTTCATCTCCATGTTGGGGATGCCCATTGCGGTGTTCCTTTTCATCTTCGCCTATCCGGTGGCGGGGATCGTCTTCGGTGACGGCTTCGTCGGTGCCGGCGGGCCACTCTCGGTGATGTCCATCATGCTTTACATCATCCTGATAATGGGAGTCCAGAGTCAGGTGATAATCGGTTGCAACCGACCCGACCTCACCGCCAAGACGCAGATAGTGGTTCTGGGGATGAGGGTGTTGTTGCTGATTGTGTTCGTTCCTACCTCATTCTTCGGCATACCGATGCTGGAGCTGAAGGCAACCGGGGCCGCCATGGCGGGTCTGGTCTCTTGGCTCGCCTATGCGATTATCGTCGAGATGTTCACCCGCAGCATCGCGGGCATAAGCATCTACCGCGGCATCGGCCTGCACATAATCGGCGGGGGAATGACCGCCGTGGCAATGATCGTACTGGCACAGTTACTGCCAATGACCGGTTTCCTGACCATGCTTTTCCTGGCGGCCGTCACCTTGACCTTGTTCCTGACCATCATGTACATCCTCAAGGAGTTACGCAAGGATGACATCAGGATGATAATCGATGCTGTGGACCCCCGTAGGATGCTCTCGTACATACGCGATGAGATCGGGGAACGCGACTGACCTTGGTATATGATTTATAAAAAAACGGAGATTGGTGGATGATGTTGGTATCCGTTGTCCTCAAGGTCCGCAACGAAGAGCATTGCATCAGCGATGCCTTGGACTCGCTGGTGGTTCAAGAGGGGCCTTTGGAGATAATCATCGTCGATGGTTCCAGCACCGACAGTACCCGCGAGATCATCGAGGGTTATCAGCAGGTGTTCGATTTCATCCACCTCTACAAGGCGGGAAGAAACCGCGCTGAAAGCCTGAACCACGGACTGCATAAGGCGAAGGGTGATATCATCGCCCTTACCGATGGTGATTGCATCGCCAACCCCAATTGGTTGAAGGAGATGCGACGTTGTATCGTGGAGGATGGTCACGACCTGGTCGCCGGTCGTAGCATATCCATAGGTCTGCGTGCCTGGGAGGAGTTGGCGCGTGTCGAGCTGTACAACCAGGGTTTCGACTGCAGCTGGCCGGGCTGTAACATCGCATACCGCCGTGAGGTGTATGAGAAAGTGGGTGACGTTGATCCGTGGTTCATAACCGCCGAGGACATCGACTACAACATCCGCGCCACCGATTGCGGCTTCAACATTCATCACAACCCTAAAGCGATAATCTACAACCGCACCCGCAACACGGTTTACGGTTTCGTCAACCAGGCGTTCTGGAACGGTGCCGGCCGCAAACAGCTGAACATCAAGTATGAAGGCCGACTCTGGCACAAGTACAACCCCATAAACATGCTCACCGAGAGGAAGATGACGTTCTGGTACATGGTGAGGATCGGCTTTGCCGGTATGGGTTACATCGGGTTCAAGTACTTCGGCGCCAAGAAGATGATTCAGTAACTGTTAATTAATCCCAGCGGTATTGTCGGCCGAGGATTTTTTGTGAAAGTGTCAGTGATCATTCCGACCATGAATGAGGCCGAGTCGATAGGAGAGGTATTGGACCAGATTAGTACTGCCTTCTCCGCCAGCGACCTCGAGTACGAGGCGATGATCGTGGACACCTCGTCCACCGATGGCACCCCGGAGATCGCCAGGTCCAAGGGCGCCAAGGTCGTCGATGAACCGAGAAGGGGATACGGTGTCGCCTACAAGAGCGGCTTCGCCGCCGCTGACGGTGACATATTCGCCACCCTTGATGCCGACTGCACCTATCCGGCAGAGATAATCCCCCAGCTATGCCGGAAGTTGATCGACGAGGAGCTGGAGTTCATCACCACCAACCGCTTCGGCGACCTTGAGGATGGTGCCATGAGCCCGATGCACCGTTTCGGTAACTGGGTGTTGACATTCACCACCAACCTTCTATTCCGCATCAAAATCAAGGACTCCCAAAGCGGGATGTGGGTGTTCCGTCCCGAGGTCCTGGACAGATTCGAACTGCACTCTGACGGAATGCCATTGTCGGAGGAGATAAAGATCGAAGCGATGCGTAAGGCCCGTGCTGTCGAGGTCCCGATAAGCTACCGCCGCCGCGTGGGGGATGTGAAACTATCATCCTGGAAGGACGGTGGCGAGGATTTCTTCTACCTCTGGCGCAAAAGGTTCCTCAGACCAAAGGCCTGATAGACCGTATGGTCTCACGAAGACCCTCTCTGGCCTCCTTGCGGTAAATGCAGGCGGCGGGATGATAGGTTGGTATCAATAGGACCTCCCTTCCCCCCACATCGATGGACATCCTCTTGTTGGCCATCTCCTTCATCGGTGCTGTCAGTCCGGCGAGGGAGCGGCATGCTGAACGACCGAGGGCGACGACCGCCTCACAGTCCTGAAGTTCGGCCAGAAGGAACGGTCGGCAGGCGTCCATCTCCACTTGGGTTGGGTCACGGTTCCCGGGCGGACGGCACTTGACGGTGTTGGTTATCCGTATCGAAGACCTCTCCACACCCTCTTCCGCCAGCATCTTGTCGAGGAGTTTTCCGGAACGGCCGACGAACGGCGTTCCGCTGAGATCCTCCTTCTCCCCGGGCGCCTCGCCCACGAAACACACCTTGGACGATGGATCGCCGCAGGGGAGTACCATGATGGTGCGCCCAACGTGAAGACTGCATAGCTGGCAGTCCTTTTCGGGCCTCATTACTTCTGCAGAAGACGGCTGGCGGTCAGAAGTGCCACTAGCCTCAGGCCCTCGGCGGCCAGGGCATCCCTGCCGCCCGCCTCGCGGTCTATCACCGTTAGGACGGTGTCAACCACCGCTCCTTGCTCGCGAAGTTGCCTGACGGCGGCGATTACCGATCCAGCGGATGTTATCACATCCTCCACCACCAGCACCTTCATGCCCGTTTCCAGATCGCCTTCCACGGTGGAGCCGGTGCCATGGTCTTTCTTCTCCTTGCGGACCATCAACAAAGGTATACCGGTGCGCAGGGACAGGGCGGTCGCCAACGGTATGGAGCCGAGAACGACGCCGGCCACGCGGTCGGGCCTCTCACCGGTCTCCAGCACGGATGCCATCTCGTCAGCGATGACCGCAAGGACGTCCGGACGGGTGCTGGCCTTCTTTATGTCAACGTAATAATCACTCTTCTCGCCGGAGGCGAGGGTGAACTCCCCGAAACGCAGGGCGCCGCAGTCCTTCAAAGCATTCTCCAATTTCATTATCTCACCACGGTACGTCCTTCTTCCCCATGCGATAGCCGAGGATGTTCATGCCCCGATGCAGGAGCGGTGTGATTGCCAGGAGGAATATCAACGCCAGTATGTTCCAGCCTTCGATATATGATGTGAAGAACCAGGACGGATAGGCTATGGCGACCAGAACAAATGCTCCGATCAAAAAGTCATACTGATCCAGAATCGGCATCTTGGCTCCACGAGGCACATTCAATCGTCGCTTCACAAAGGAACCGAACATGTCACCCAGTAAAGAGCCCACTGCCAGAAGCACGATCACGCCCAGGGCTTGACCGGTCGGTCCGTAACCGCTGTTGTCCGCCCAGCCTGCCAACGAGGATACTCCCAACATGACGAGTCCCAGGAGAATACCGGCCCCGGCGCCGCCGAGGAATCCTCTCCAGGTCTTGCCGTCCCCGAGCAGACGTCTTCCCTTCCAACTCCTCCCGAAGTCCACCGGCTTCCCGCCGCCGGTCAGAACCGCAGCGGAGTTGGGCAACATGGCAGGGAGTGCGAGCCAGAATCCACTGGCGGCAATGATGGCGGCCTCGGCCAATTCCATGGCCAGGTCATCATGTAGCACGATTATTAACCTTTCCCGGAGAGAAGAAGGTCTTGACGGCCCCGACCGGGTCCGCGGAAGGCATCGACTCCAGCTGACCCAGGGCGGCGGCGCGGTTGTCGAGGATGATTATTGCCCCTCTGTCAGTCTCGGAACGTATGACGCGACCCATGGCCTGCCTCATCTTACGCATGGTGGGTGCTTTCATCACATACTCCCAACCCTTGCGGAACCTCATGTCGTAATAGGTGAGAAGCGCTTGATTGCGGGCGGACGGTCGGGGATATGGTATGCCTACCAAAATCGCCATCTCCATGTCTGAGTCGGGGAAGTCCAGACCTTCGGATATCCTGCCACCGTATACGGCGAAAAGAACCGCGCCCTCCGACTTCCTGAACCTCTCCACAGTCTCCATCAACTCAACCTGTGCCATTCCCTTCATCTCGATATGGACTTCGCTTTTCATCCTCTTGACCACGCCGTCACGGACGAACCGTTCCATCATCATGTATGAGGGGAAGAACACCGCAGCGTTCCTGCCCGTCGAGTCGCAGAGTTCGACCACGTAATCCTGTATCCGGCGAGTGGTGTCACGGTCCCTCTGCAGCACCTCGTACTTCGTGGTCACGTCCTCAGCATGCAGCACCAGTCTATTCTCAGGCGGGAAGGGGCTCTTGAAGTACCGGGCTGATGTGTCTTCGCCCAGCCCGAGTGAGTCACGGTATTCGGTTATCGGCTCCAATGTGCCGGACATGTGGATTGAAGCATGACAATTGAGTAGGGGCTCGGCGGCCAATGAGGGGTCGAGACAGTAACATTGCAGGGAAGGATTATCGCCTCCGGTGACCACTTTCACATAATGCCTCTCATCCAAAGAGGCGAAGGTCTGCAGGAACGAACCTAGGATCAGCATGTAGGAACGCGGCAGACGGCCGCTCTCCTTGCGGGACTCCCTCACCGTCTCACCGTGGTCGCAGAGGCTGCGATACATCCTCTCCAAGGAGTTGGAGCTGGTGCGCAACTCCATCATAAGGCCGGTGGTCAGCAGGTCAGGCGGTATCAGTCCGTCCTCGTCACGCAGATAGTCCTCGGCAGCCTCCATGATCTTCTCCTCGACGATGTCGGCTATGTCCAGAGCGGACACGCCGTTCATCACCTCCGGGTCGCCGAACTCCTCCACCTCCGCGCGTAGCATGCGCAGATGATAGAGACTGAGGGAGGACGTCCACACCTCACGGAGATAGTCGGGGAGGTTGTGGGCTTCGTCGACTATCACCACCGCCTCCTCCATCGAGGCGTTCATCCAATACAGGAAACGGTCACGGATGAAAGGAACGAAGAAGTAGTTGTAGGGGGCGACCACCACATCGGCATGCGGCAGCATGAGTTTCATCATCTCATAGGGGCAGGCACCCCTCTCGGCGCATATGGCGACGAACTCCTCCACCTGCGGCATCCGCTCACGGCAGATGGATAGCATCTCCTCCTCATCGAATTCCAGGCAGTTGCGGTAGTACTCGCAGCCACCCTCGCCGGCCATGGCCTTGCGCTTCTGCTCGCCACAGTATTTTGACAGTTCCTCAGAACTGCCTTTGCTCAACTCCTCATCAGAGGCTGCCAGAGGACAGGTGGAGTTCCGGCCTTGTATGCCCATCGCCAAAACGGTCTCACGTTCAGATATACGCCGGGCCTCGATTATGACCTGGCGCTGTTGTGATTTGGTTCGGGTCAGGTACACGACCCTCTTTCCCATCTCCAGTGAGGCCTCGAGAGCTCCCGCCAAGGAGCAGACCGTCTTTCCGGTTCCAGTACCACTCTCCAGGACAAGATGACCGGCCCCCTGGACCGTACCGCGGACCAGGGATACGAAATCCTCCTGCTGGTCGCGGGGAGGGTAGGGGAAAAGACGCATAGCTATCAGAGATAATTGTGTTTAAGAAGGGGTTTTCTGAGAGTTCGTTGAAACTGGATCACTCGCGGGTCCAGAATTCTTCCGGTATGTCATCGTATATGGAGTCTGCACCCCTGATGACGTCTACCGTATCGTCGCTCCTTCCCAGAAGGTCGAGGATGCGGTCGCGGCGGAACAGCCAATAGTGGATACGCCATTCTCTGCCGTCGTAGAGGGTGGTCTCCTCCCTCTCGGTGGTGAGTATACCAGTGTCCTCGAGCATGTAAAAGGCGTCACGGTCCTCGGGCTCGAGCATGTTGTCGATGATGCGGTCAGAATAACCGAAGAAATTGAGAATATGCTGTGCGAGATGCTTGGCCTCTTCGGCGGGCATTCCGCGGGTGTCTATTCCGTTCCTAATGGCCATGGTTAGATCGTCAGCTGTCAAAGTGGTCCGTTTTGACAGATCTACCATGAACTCCGGCTCTACGCCATTTTCTAGTATTGTTTTTTCATTCAAGGTAAATTCCATAGTGTTTCCTCCTGAGAATCGGGAAATCGATAGATAGTAGACGTTTATCTACATTTATTTAAAGCTTACTGTGTGTGTCATTTTTCCTGAAAGCGAAAAATTGCTAAACACGGAGTGCGTTGGCATACTCATGATAGCCTCATTCAGCATCATTCCCTTGGACAAGGGCGAAAGCGTCAGCGAACAGGTCGCCGAATGCCTGCGAATCGTCAGGGAGAGTGGGTTGGCCCACCGCCTCACACCGATGTCCACCGTCGTCGAAGGGGAGGTCGCCGAAGTGATGGCGACCATCATGCGCTGCCATGCGGCAGTGAGGTCGGCCTCGAAGCGGGTGCTCACCCGCATCGACATCGATGACCGTGAAGGGGTCAGCGACGGCCTCGTCACCAAGATGCGGAGCGTGGAGTCCAAACTCTAGCGCATGTAGGTCCGCGTCTGCGACAGGCGTATGAAGCGGGCCTCCTCGAAGCGGTCGATGCTGTTTATCTCATCCATGACCTTCTCGGGCACGGCCTCATCGACGCTCATCAGCATCAGCGCGTTCTTCTCCTTGCCTTCGCGGGCGACGACCATACCGGCGATGTTCACGTCGTTCTCGCCGAGCATGCGGCCGATCATGCCGATAACTCCAGGACCGTCGCGGTAGACGGCCATGAGGAAGTCGGCGTCCAAGGGTATCTCGATGTTGTACTGGTCGACACCGACGATACGGGCCTGCTGTCCCGGGAAGACGGTGCCACGGACCTCACGGGAGACGTCGTTGCTCCCGATGCTGACACTGAGCATGTTGGTGTAGTGGTCGCACTCGTCGATCTTGGTCTCCACTATCTTGATGCCCTTGCTCTTGGCGATGGACTCGGCGTTGATTATGTTGGTGTTGTCGCCGACGATGTGGGACAGGACACCGATCAGGGCGGAGAGGGTGACCATGCGGGTGTTCTTGGATGCCAGCTCACCGTAGCATTTGACCTCCAGGCGGTCGACGGGACCGCTGCGGCTCTGGAAGGCGAAGGATCCCATGCTCTCCGCCAGGGAGACGAAGGGTTCGAGTTCCTTGTCCACCTGCCCGCGGGGGGCGTTGACGGCGTTGGATATGATGCCGTCGCGAAGGAACATCAGCACATGCTCCGCCATCTCCACGGAGACCTTCTCCTGGGCCTCGATGGTGGATGCCCCGAGGTGGGGGGTGGTGATTATGTTGGGCAGCTCGAGGAGCCTGCAGGGCTTGAGGGGCTCCTCCGCGAACACGTCGAATGCCGCCCCGGCGATGGTGCCGTTGCTCAACGCCTCAGCGAGCGCGTCCTCGTTGACGATGCCGCCACGGGCGACGTTCACGAGCAGGGCCTTCTTCTTCATCATGGCGAACTGCTCCTTGTCGATCATGTTCCTCGTCGTGGGGGTGAGGGGGGCGTGGACGGTGATGATGTCCGATTCCGATATGACCTCCTCCAAAGTGGTCAGTCTGACACCCAGCTTCTCGGCGATGTCCTCGGGGAGGAAGGGGTCGTAACCGAGCATTTTCATCTCGAAGGAGGCGGCACGCTTGGCCACTTCGGCACCGACACGGCCGACGCCGACGATGCCCAAGGTCTTGCCGAAGAGCTCGACACCAGTGAAGCGCTTCCTCTCCCATTTGCCCTCGTGCACCGACTGGTGCGCCCAGACGATGTTACGGGCGAGGGCCATCATCATCGCCAGGGAGTGCTCCGCCGCCGATATGATGTTGGCGGACGGGGTGTTCATCACCAGTATGCCCTTGGCGGTCGCGGCCGGCACGTCGACGTTATCGACACCGACACCGGCGCGCCCCACGACCTTCAGCTTCTTGCCGCATTCGATGATGCGGGCGGTGATGGTGGTGCCGCTGCGTATGATCACGCCCTCGTAGTCGCCGATGATCCCGCAGAGCTCGTCCTCACTAAGTCCCGGTCTAACGTCCACGGGTATTCCCGATTCCTTGAGTATGTTGATGCCTTCCTCAGAGAGGGGGTCTGTCACAAGCAGTTTCATGCTAGTTCCTCCAGTGTCTCGTCCATCTTCTCGATGAGTTCCTTTATGTCGGCGACGGTCAGGTCGCCCATGTGACCTATGCGGAAGGTCGTTTCTTTAATCTTTCCATATCCGTTGGATATCTCGTAGCCCTTTTCCTTTAGGGTTGAATGGAAGGCGTCGAAGGGCATGTCGCCCTTGTTGATCACCGAGATGGTGTCGGAACGGAAGCCCTCCTT
>SKHQ01000076.1 GCA_007116915.1 Candidatus Methanomethylophilaceae archaeon | reverse complement strand
GAGCACGCCATTCGCAGCCGCCCCCGTAAGGGCGGCAGATTCAGAATCTAATCAACGGGAGGACAGTTGTTGAAAAGAGAGGAAGTCCTGAAAGACAAGGTCAAAGCCATAGACTTCGACCAGATACAGACCGTGACCGACCTGATGGAGGCCTACAAGGACAGCTCCATACAGAGCCGAGCCTTGGCGACCTGCGCCTCGGCCCTAGAGAACGCCATGGAGGACGAGGACCGCCCTACGGTCATACTAGGCCTCTCCGGAGCTCTAATCGCCGGCGGTATGCGCAAGATCATATCCGACCTCATCAAGCGTGGTGTGGTCGACGTGGTGGTGACGATAGGTGCCATCCCGTACCAGGACTTCTACCAGTCCCGAGGTTTCCATCACTGGAAATGCTCCCCCCACATCGACGACTTAGGGCTGAGGGAGCTTTTCCTCGACCGTATCTATGATACGATAGTCGATGAGGAGATGTTCCGCGACACCGACGAGTACATAGGCCGCATCGCGGAAGGTCTCGAGCCACGCGGGTATTCCTCGCGCGAGTTCCTGGACATCCTGGGCTCACACATCGACGACGAGGATTCCATCCTTTACAATGCCCACAAGTACGGCGTCCCGGTGTTCGCCCCCGCCCTCAACGATTCGTCTATCGGGATCGGACTGACCCATTTGTACGCCCGTTCCCGTGAGTCGGGCAAGAAGTCCATGAGCCTAGACCCCATCAGGGACAACTACGAGCTCACGCAGATCAAGATAAAATCGAAGAAGACCGCGGTCATCTACATCGGCGGCGGCATACCCAAGAACTTCATCCAGCAGATAGAGGTCATCTCCGAGATGCTCGGTCATGACATGGGCGGCCACCACTATGCCATACAGGTCACGACCGACGTCCCCTTCTGGGGGGGCCTATCGGGATGCACCTTCGAAGAGGCGCAGTCCTGGGGTAAGATCAACCGTGACGCCAGCAAGGCTGTGGCATACGTAGAGGCAACCATCGGACTCAGCCTCATAGCCGGATACATCCTGCAGAAGGGAGTATGGAAGGGACGCGACCGCCTGACCTTCGATTGGGACGGCGATGAGCTGAAGAAGATCGATAGAGTGAGTCCGTGAGCCGGGGAAGGAGGGGCAGGCTTACGATAGGCCTGCACAACTCCTACGACCCCATACGATTCCGCGAGGCCCACCGCCGGGCACTGGCGCGGGCGGGTCCTTTGGCCTTGGCGTTCGACGCCAATCTGGTCACCTTCGGGTTCCCATTCCCGCCCGAGCTGTCCACTCCGACAGAGATAGCGGAGTGGGTGGCGACCACCACCAGCGTGGGTGAGAACGGCGATTATCTGGTGCGCCTGACGGCCCAGGGCCGGTTCCAGTCATTCCCTGCCCCGGGCAAAGGCTTCCCTCCACAATTGGGGGAGCCGATAACCACCACCAGCAAAGCACGTGCGGGCAAGGACATATCATCTCGCGACGTGGCATCGATACTCGATAACGGGCAGAGCGTGCTCCTGGTATTCGGTCTCGGTCCCCACGGGCTGCCGAGGAAGGTGGCGGAGATCGCCCGTAATGACCTCGACGTCACCGGCGGCGGGTTCTCCTTGGAGACCTGCACCGCTCTGGGAGCGGTGGTTGGCGCGGTCTGCGCCCACCTGTCTCAATAATTCAGATATCTTATGCCCTGCTCTTTGAGCAGGACGCCATCACCATCGGTGACGGAACCCACGATGTGCGCGTTGGGATGCTCGGCGGCCACCGACTCAGCGTCTTCAGCCTTCATGACCATCATATAACCCATGCCCATGTTGAAGGTCTGGTACATCTCCTCGTCACTGACCCCGCCCCATTCCTGGATGAGGTCGAAGACCTTGTGAGGTCGCAGAGGGTCGCTTATCTCGTAGCACAGCCCGCGGCGGAGACGGAGGAGGTTGCGCAGACCGCCGCCGGTGATGTTCACCATGCCGCTGACCGTATGGGCCTCCAGGATAGACAGGACCTGGCGGACGTATATGTCGGTCGGCTTGAGGAGTTCCATGCCGATGCTCACATCGAGGCCGCTGACTTTATCGGTGAGGGCCACGCCCTCGCTTTCTACAACTTTGCGCGCCAGGGTCAGCCCGTTGGAATGCACACCCGATGAGCGCAGAGCCACGATCAACTCTCCCCTCTCAACGCCCGTTCCATCAACAAGGCGGTCCTTGGGCATGTAGCCCAGGCAGGTACCGGAGATGTCCAGGCCCTTGACCAGTTCGGGAAGTACGGCGATCTCTCCGCCGACGATGTCCATGTTGGACAGTTCGGCGCCCCTCTCCAAACCCTTACCTACTTCCGCGGTGAGACGCTCGTCCGGTTTGTCTATGGCGATGTAGTCAACGAATGCCATCGGTTCGGCTCCGACGCAGATGGTGTCGTTGACGTTCATGGCCACGCAGTCGATGCCCACTGTGTTCCAGACGTCAAGCTCCTCCGCCAACAGCAGTTTGGTGCCCACGCCGTCGGTGCATAGGGTCAGATAGACGTCACCGAAATCGATGAGTCCGGCGAACTGCCCTTTGGCGTCCACTCTGGACCCCAGGCCCTGGCGTCGGAATCCCAACTGTTTGACCAATGACTCGATGGCACCCGATTTACGGTCGATGTCCACCCCTGCCTTGGCGTATGTCCACCCTTCTTTCGTCATAACGCTCGAACGGTAATCTTGACCTTCCGTATATTATTGTTTACCGGACAGAAAGCATATATCACAGACGGGGAATCATTCATCAGATGACGCAACGCTGG
>SKHQ01000013.1 GCA_007116915.1 Candidatus Methanomethylophilaceae archaeon | reverse complement strand
TCTCAGGAACACCATCTTTCAGATAGTTCACGATGTAAGGCTCCAGGTCTTTGGACCTGGCTTTCAAGATCTCAATAATGTCCATCTAGATCAACCCCTATAGCCACTCTCTGCATTTACCAGTAATGATCTTCCTTCTTGAAGAGATTTGCTCCACGTCAGCTGAACCGGTCAGCATCATCGCCGCCTTAAGCTCGGATATCATGTCCAAAAGGCGCTCCTCCACCGCATCGGCGGATTGCATGGCCTCCTTCAGGACCAGATTGGCCGCTCCGGCGCAACATGCTCCCATACTCAAAGCCTTGGCCACGTGGAGGCCGTTGCGTATACCGCCACTGGCTATGATGGGTAGTCCGACATCCGCCTCCAGAACGGAGACGGGGGTCGGAATTCCCCAATCAAAGAATGAACCGCCGATACTCTCCCTAGCACGGTCTCCCGTGCTACGGGCCCGGTGCAATTCGACCGCTGAGAAGCTGGTGCCTCCCATGCCCGCCACATCGATGGCGGCGACACCGGCGCCTTTCAAACGCTCGGCGGTCTGACGGGATATGCCCGCACCTGTTTCTTTGGCAAGTACCTTGTGGCTGCGGCAAACGTCCCTGATACGATCAAGACAACCTTTGGAATGTGTATCGCCCTCAGGCTGAACAACCTCCTGGAGGAAGTTCAGGTGTATCGCCAGGGCATCAGCGCCGATCATATCCATCGCATCGCCAATCATCGAATCGTCGAAAGCCATCTTTCCCGCCTGCTCGATGAGTTGCGGAGCTCCGACGTTGGCAATCACCAACGGCACACCGTGGTCCTTAACGACCTCGAAACTCTCTTTCTCCCCGCCCTCTAAAGATGCACGCTGACTCCCGACTCCCATGCCTATGCCCAAACGGGAACAGGCCTCGGCGATATTGCCGTTGATCTTCACAGCTCCCGAGAACCCGCCGGTGATGGCCGTCACTATGAACGGGAATTCCAACTTCCTACCCAGCACTCTTGTCCCGGTGTCAATGTCATCCATGTTGATTTCAGGAACAGCCTCATGGACAAGGATTATGTCGTCCCAGTAACAGTAATCGGGTGAGATGCGCTCGCTGATGCATATGTTGATGTGATCCTCTTTCCTGTTGCCGATGTCGCTCATTTAATCCAACTCCACCTTGGTTCCTATGACCTCATCCCCGCGCAGGGCCGCCTTGAGACGTCCCGGGACGTTGCCGTTGATGATAATGCACGTCCTACCTGGCCCTACCATGCCAATCATGGCGATAAGCTTCTTCTTGATCCCTCCGGTGACATCCTTGACCCGGACATGGAACTTCATATGGTCCATGTCGGAGGGCTTGACACATTCTATCAGATTCGCTCCGGGTTCGGAGGGGTCACGATCCATTATTCCGTCTATATCCGATACGAAGATCACCCTTTCCGGTACGAGTTCCCGGGCCAAGGCCTCCATGATCTGATCCCCTGAGCATATCGAGAAACCCTGGGATTCATCTAAGGCCACATCACCGAACATCACCGGTGATATACCCAGTTTAATATAGGATCGAATACGGTCGAAATCAATCTCCGTTATCTCGCGGTCATGCATAACCACGCAGGCACTGGGAGGTAACGAGACAGGACTGATGCCGGCGGATAACATGGCGTCGAGTACCATCAGGTTCAACTGTCTGACGTCTCTTGAAACGGTTGCCAGGGCATTGACCTGGGACTCATACTTGTAACCATCAGCAAGGCAGTGGTCATGAGCCATTATATGGCCGAAGGAGCCGGCTCCATGGACGATGATGACGTCTTCACCGGAATCCGATATCTCCTCACAGAGTCTGACAAGGACCTCCTGACGGAGCGCCTGATACTGGGATTTGTCGGTTATCACACTTCCGCCCAGCTTGACGAGAATCATCAGATTCTCCGATTATGGGCGGCGTATAAATACATAACGAAGAGCATATACGACAATCATCTAACTTTATATCCGCAGGAGCCGCAGAAAACGTACTCAGCCGGCACATCCCCGCCGCACTCTGAACACAGACCATCATCACTATCTCCCAACGGAATTTGAGCAAGACCTTCTGAAATCCTTCGGGCGCGGTTGGCCAGTGCCAGGGCGGATTCCTCGTCACCATCATCAAGAGCCTGACCTGCCTCTGCGACCAATTCCGCTACGCCATCACCGCCTTTAGATGAAGCAACGTTCATCATAAAGCGAGCCTGGATGACGGATTCAGAGATTTTGGACCGGGAGATGCGGTCGTCCATTTCTGGGACCACATCATTCCGGATGGAGAACGGTGATTCATCAACTGGGTTTTTGGCAATGAACATCTGCTTGCGTGCGTTGTCAACAAGTTGCTTGGTCTTCAGATCGTTCCTCTGGTCGAATGATAGCATTGCCATTTCCAGGGTCAGTTCCGAATCGCCAACGTCATAACCTTGGTTCTTCAGTGAATCAGCGATGGCCTGGGCGGTTACTATTGAGTTATATAGGTCGTCCCTCACCAATTTGGCGTCGATCCTGTCGTCTCGGTTCTTCTGGAAATACTTTAGCTGAAGATATATTCCCACGAGTACAACCACTGCAAAGAGAACGAACAATGCGACCCTCAGTCCCAGAGAAAGTTCCATCCAGTATAGTTAGTCAGACAAGCGTACTTATCTATTACGATTACATACGCTCCAAGAATATAAGAATGGGAAGTGGCTGACGGCGCCCCAAGGTTCCCGTGCGCTCGCGCAACACAGTACAGCCAGGGACGCGGGCGGGCTTAACTACCGGGTTCGGAATGGGACCGGGTGTGACCCCGCCGCTATGGCCG
>SKHQ01000070.1 GCA_007116915.1 Candidatus Methanomethylophilaceae archaeon | reverse complement strand
TTTCGATTATCGGATGTGTCGGAGAACCTATGCTCAGAAACTGATTGATGAATCGGATAATCTGGTGAATGTAGCCCTCATACTCGGTCATAACAACACCAAGACCACTGAAGATAATTATTGTCGTAAATTACCGGAAAGAGCTGTTAAGGAAACTTTGCAGCTCTGGGAATACTCTGAAAAATTTTTTCAAGAACAGAAGACCGAGAATAAAACGGAATTGATTAAAGAAAAATGGGGGACATCTGGCTATGGTTGATGGTGCGGGGGGTGGGATTCGAACCCACGAACCCCTACGGGACGGGATTTCCTACAAACCCGTTGTCTTAAGTCCCGCGCCTTTGTCCAGCTCGGCTACCCCCGCTTTGAGTTTCGTATCCCTCCACCCTTGATTAAACTTCCCTTGGGCAAGTTAATTGTACCGCTTCACTAATCATATAAATATGGCTTATGAAATCCTCCGTGACGAGGATTTGGAAGATATGTTGAGGAGGGTTTTCCGCAACAATCCTGTCCTCCGGTCCCAGGCAGCGCTCTCGCGGGCATTGGCCGCTGAACTTGACGGCCGCAGTGCCAAGGTGAGTGGCAACCGCCTGCGTCGCCTAGCTCTTGAGCGTGGCCTGGCGAAACTGGAGATAATCTACCGTCAGTCCTGCAGAGGACTGGAGGGAGATGCCTGTCCGGTGTGCACATCATCGCTGCAAGATATAGAGAACAGTACCCTCGATGGAGGCACAGCGGTCATAGCCCGGGTTTGCACGAACTGTGTTTTCAAGAGAGGCGTCCAGGACAGAGAGCCCGGCCGTTACGTATTCCATGCCAGGAAAGGATGAGAAATGAACGATGAAGAGATAAGAAGACGCGTCTCCCTGCTCCGACAGGCGATGGCGAGGTTGGATGAGAGTGTGCAGTTGGTGGAGATGGCCACCCGCATGAGCCCGGTTTCCAAGAGGGCATCTGAGGATCTCATACCGAGGATGTTGGAATGCCGTGACTCCTTGGATATCGCATCCATGACCAATCTCATAAAGGACCTGGATTACATGGGAGAGGACCATCCCATATGGACAAGGCCTTTGACCTCGGTCAAGTACATAGACCGCAAGGACTGAATTAAGCTTAATTATCAACAACTCGATGCCAGTTGGGATAAGATGAGGCTCTGGGATTTCACCAAGGTACGCGGCTCCTCCATACAGCTGAGCGAGCGGATAAGCGCGGCGATGGGCCTCGAGGATGGTAACCAGGTCTACAGCGTGCTTTTCAAGTACGAGCAGGAGGGCAGTAAGAGCTATGAGCTCATACTCTCGGCTTTCGGACCTGAAAGCTATCGCAACCTATCTCATGTCACCATCCACATGCGTGATGAGCCGGGAGCTCTGGCCCAGGCCGCCAAGTTCCTTTCTGACCGGGGCGTGAACGTTCTGAACTCGGTCTCATTGAGCGTCATCTCCGACGTAGGGATGGTCTGGAAGATACTGGTGGACCTCGGTTTCTGTTGTGAGTTGGACCTCATTGTCGAGGATTTCGTCAGTCTGGTCAAGAAAGGAGATACCAGAGTCAGCAAGTTGGACCATATCGAGGTGCAACGCTCGGAGATGAGTCGCATATTCACCCGCGGTAGCTCCATCCGCTCCGGAAGCGGTAAGATGGAACAGCGGCGTGCTGGTCCCGACCCTCTCACAGATGTCGGTTACTCCCTTCCTGCCTGTTTCCAGGACATCCTCGGAAATGTGGACGGTAACACCGTAATGATGGTCGCCGATCCCGACAATTGGCTTCTGACGGTGACGTTCCTGCGGGAGGACTCACAGCTGGTGAGGATATCCCTCTCCATCCCCGACAGCCCTGGTGCCATACACCGCGTCTCTGATTCAATGGCATCCATGGGAATCAACCTTCTTTCCGTCTTCACCAAGATTCAGATATACC
Source organism: Candidatus Methanomethylophilaceae archaeon (assembly GCA_007116915.1). GTDB lineage: Archaea > Thermoplasmatota > Thermoplasmata > Methanomassiliicoccales > Methanomethylophilaceae > PWHV01. The sequence goes on along the minus strand of SKHQ01000070.1, from coordinate 8,714 downwards.
ATCAGAGGATGGTCCTCGATGCGGTGGCGGACATAGGTCGCTGCGAAGACCCTGACGGTCTCGAGGGGCGCATACTTGAGGCCCTGGGCCGATTGGACGGTGACTACGAGCTGAAGGAGTATTCCGCGGTGGAGTTGTGACCGGACACCATTTAAATATCCTGAATGGTCTTGGAAATTTGTCTGGTGAGACCGTTATGAAGGTGATTTGCTGAAAGGTTCCGATGATAGGCTTAGTCTGCAGGGTGCATTGAGTTTTGTTGGCGAGAACGGAGAGGGCCTGTCTGAGGAAATGTTGATAGGTCTAGGCATCCAAGATGGTAGTAAAGGATTGTCAGAGGAACTATGTGGAAGAGGGCAGTTCCTACGTCAACGACTCCCTGAGAGCATCGTTGAGAGGATGTCTGAGAATCTGCTTTTTGATGACCACGCCAGGACCGGAATCCTCGGTGGTTTGTTCGATACCGGAGCGGAAGGTGTCAAAAAGATATCGGCAGATATCGCGTTATCCGTGTTCAACGATGCCATATCCGATCGGAAAGGTTGTCTGACGTCATTGAAGGAAGCGCTGGAAACCATTTCCGATGGAGGGCCTTACGACCCGATCATAGATTCTTTCATTAACGGCCGCATCCAGGGTGTCGCCGTGACCATCGGTTCTTCCGATGCCGTGCGATCATCCACTGACGCTCTGGTGGACGCAGGATACATCTCAATTTCCGACCATGAATTAGATGGGAAGATGGTCGATTTTCTGGGCATTGATCAGAAGCTTTGGCAGATGGGGGGCGTCGGTGATGTCGTTCGCTTCTCACTGGAGCTTTCCGAGGCCGCGGGCGGTCCCGACAAGGTCAAAGTGGCAGTCGTGACTGATGATCTTGCGATCGCAATAGCTACGGCATCGATGGGTTTCACCACCGTTCACAACACCAATGACCTCACAAAATTGGAGGATGCATTCCTTATGAGTTGTGCTAAGGACATCCTTGGCGGCATGGTAGTCCGCGAGGCTTCCTACATTCTCGAAGATGTGGAATCCGCGCCCTCTTTGGAAATGCTCATACGGGATGCGTTGCTAGGCTCCAGGATCGTCACCGAGATCGCGTTGATGAGACTTGACGCGATGGTTTCTCAGGACGAGACCCTGCAATATCCTGAAACGGGATACGGATTACCGACATTCACCGCCTGGAAAGGCGAGAGTGACATATCTATCTCATATGGTGCTGACCTGCTACGCTCCATGCTCGCAGATGTCGCTGAGACAGGAGGGTTGGAAGAGGCGTTGCGGGCCGGTGAGGTCGCGATGTACGCCTGCGAGCTCATCGAGGCCTTGAGATACCTTCGCATACCAGGAAAAGCATCGCAGGAGGGTCAGGGTTTCATCCCCGATCGTGTACTTAGGGAACTGGGATTATCATTCGTTGACGACAGCATCCCGGGTTGCGCACTTATGATGGGCAGACCCCGGGACAATGATTACGTCAGGACCATGGTCCGTGAGTGTCAGAACAAGGGGATGTTGGTTATCGTCGCTGACGAGGCCGGGAGGATGTTGAAGGATTCCGGGGTCAGGACCGGATGGGACCGGATGCTGTACCCTGTCGGTGATTGTACATCGATAGTCCATGCCATCAATTTCGCATTGCGCGCAGCGCTTTCATTCGGCAATGTGGCTCCCGGCGACAGGGAGCGTTTGACCTCCTATCTTGAGAAGAGGCCGAAAGTCGTGGTTCTGCACATGGGTCCGCTGGATCCGATACGCTCAGCATTGGCCTTTGCCGCCATAATGCACAAGGCGGTCATTGTGAGCGATAAGCCCGTCCCTGAAGTCCCCGACCTCCTGGAAATGAGGAACGAACCGACATCCATGATACAGAAGGCCATGGAGATGAGAGGCATAGTAGTGCAATCCTCAGGTGTCGATGTGCCTGTGGCCTACGGTCCGGCCTTTGAGGGCGAGGTCATCCGCAAACCTGATTCCCGTATAGAGTTGGGAGGCGGCCGTTCCGTCTCCTTCGAACTTCTGGTGAATCGCGATGAGGACCAGGTTAAGGACGGCGAAGTAACCTTGATCGGGAACGATCTTGATGGCCTTCCCGCCGGAGGGACCTCTCCCCTCGCTTTACTGGTAGAAGTCTACGGAAAAAAGATGGAGCCCGACTTCGAGGCCGTCCTGGAACGCAGGGTGCATCAGTTCCTGAACTACGCCGAAGGCCTGTGGCACACCGGCCAAAGGGACCTCAACTGGATCAGAGTCAGCAACGAGGCTTATGATGCAGGACTCAGACTGACCCATATCGGTGATATCCTCGTGGACCGTCTCAAGAATGAGTTCGGAGGCATAATCAGCAGAGTCCAAGTGACCATCGTGACAGATGGGGACGAGGTAGATAAGATCCTCGAGGAGGCTCGCTCAGTCTACCGGGAAAGGGACGATCGGATGGCCGGATTGAAGGATTCCTCCGTGGACGTCTTCTACACCTGCACCCTATGCCAATCATTCGCACCCGACCATGTGTGCGTAATATCCCCTGAACGTCTTGGTCTCTGCGGAGCCATAAACTGGCTGGATGCCAAGGCCAGCAACCGTATAGCGTCCCACGGGCCCAACCAACCCATCGATAAGGGACTCGTCATAGACGAGGACAAAGGAGAGTGGGAAGGTCTGAACGATATCGTCTCAGGTCTGAGCAACTCCAAGGTTGAAAGGGTCTGCATGTACAGTCTGATGGATGCCCCCATGACCTCCTGCGGATGTTTCGAGGCCATAGTAGCCATGTCATCAGACATGCAGGCGGTCGTGATCGTGGACCGTGAGTTCACCGGCATGACGCCGGTAGGCATGAGGTTCTCCACCCTTGCAGGTTCGATCGGAGGAGGGCGTCAGACTCCGGGTTTCATGGGCATAGGAAGAAAATATATAACGAGTGATAAGTTCTTGGCCGCCGAAGGAGGTCTGGCGCGGGTCGCTTGGATGCCCAAGGGGTTGAAAGATAGACTGGGGGACGAGATACGTGCCCTGGCAACGAAAAAGGGTGAGCCCGACCTCCTGGATAAGATAGCCGATGAGACCGTCTGTGAGGATGCCGCCGGTCTGTTGGAGTGGATGCAGAAGGTGGGACATCCCGCGCTGGGGATGCCGCCGCTGCTATGAAGGTGATTCATATGGCTAAGGTGCCGATGCCGAAGGAGAAGTATAGCGGGGCCGTGGGAAGCATGGCCCTCGGGGATGGCAGTGTCAGTTTGGGAGGTGTCAAGGGGATGCCTTTCCTATCCTTTGAGGACCCTCAGAAGCAACGCCCTCTCCTGGCCGGTGAGGTCGTTGATGACATCAGCGACTTCCCTCCCATCGTGTTGGATCAATTCGGACCTTCTGCTGAGGATCCGGTCTCCTGGGCGTTGGAATGGAAATCCAAAGGGGCCGACATCATCTGTCTGCGTCTCCTGAGTACAGACCCGGAGAGAAAGGACACACCACCCAAGGAGGCTGCTACCATCGCCAAGAACGTCGCCGATGCTACCGGCCTTCCCTTGATAGTATACGGTTGCGGCATCGCCGATAAGGATGCTGCGGTCATGGAGGCAGTCGGAGAGGCCCTGGAAGGTCACCGTTCCATCCTTGCATTTGTCGAGGAGGACTCCTACAAGAGGATGGCGTCCACCGCCGTGGCCCACAAGCACGCCGTATTGGCGTTTTCCAATCTCGACATCAACCTTGCCAAACAGATGAACATACTCCTCACTGACTTCGGTGTGGATCGAGGCGACATAGTCATGGACCCTCTCATGGCACCGTTGGGTATGGGTCTGGAATACTCCTACTCGGTGAACGAGAGGATAATGCTCGCTGCCTTGTCCGGTGACCGGATGCTGCAGGTGCCGATGGTCTGCGATGCCAGTCAGGCCTGGCAGGTCCGGGACTGCTCCGAAGAGGATGTCGCGCTAGGCGATGCGGCCGAGAGAGCGGCATGGTGGGAGTTTGCTACCGCCCTCGCCGCACTGCTTTCAGGGGCTGACATCTTGATCGTCCGAGGTACCAAAGCTATGAGCCTAATTCAAGAGGCCATAAGCGATATGGGAGGTCACGTCTGATGCCCACCGCCATCGAATTCTTCAAATTCCTGCCCAAGACCAACTGCGGAGAGTGCGGACACCCAACCTGTCTGGCCTTCGCGATGCAACTGGCGAACCAGAAGATGAGTATCGACGCCTGCCCCTATGTGGATCAAGCCGCCAAAGATAAACTGGAGGAGTCAGGCGCCCCGCCGGTTAAAGGATTCAGCGTCGGAGTGGGAGATATGTCCGTACGGATGGGGGATGAGACCGTACTATACCGGCATGAACGCAAGTTCGTGAACCCCACTGCTTTCGCGGTCACCGTGACCGATACCATGTCTGCCGAGGATATCTCCGCTACGGTGGCACGCTACTCGTCGATGGTATTCGAAAGGGTCGGCATGGAGTTCAGGCTGGACATGTTCGCTCTTCGTGATGATACCGGAGACCCTGATTCTTACCTCAAGGCTGCCAAAAGTCTTAGCGAAAATACCGATTGGCCCATCATACTGATATCGGATAAGCCCGACGTCCTCCGCCCCGCAGCGGAGGAACTCAAAGACCGCAGACCTCTGCTTTATTCCGCCAATGAATCGAATGTAGAGGATATGGTCTCCATGGCAAAGGCTCTGGGCCTTCCCCTCGCACTGAGGAATGACACCTTGGATGGGATGGCCTCACTGGTGGAAGAAGCCAAGAAGGCAGGTGCTGAAGACCTCATACTCGACCTGGGCGCCGCAAGCATGAAACAGGTATTGGAGAACAATACCGTCGCTAGGAAGGTATCCTTGCGCCGGACCTTCAAGGGCCTGGGCTATCCTCTGATGAACTGCGTTGGAAGCGGAGATCAGGCGGTCATGAGGGCTATGCTCGCAGTCATGAAGTACGGCAGTCTCGTCGTATTCGATTCCATAGAGGAACAACAGGCACTGCCATTGATGACTCTGAGGCAGAACATATACACCGACCCTCAGGTGCCGATACAGGTCAAAGAGGACCTGTATCCGATATCCGATCCAGATACCGCATCGCCAGTCCTGTTCACAACCAACTTCTCCCTGACTTATTTCACAGTGAGGGCGGACATAGAGAAATCACGCCAGCCGGTGTGGCTGCAGGTGGTGGATACCGAGGGTCTGTCGGTGCTTACGGCCTACGCCGCCGGCAAATTCGGACCGGAGCACGTCTCTGCGGCACTGGAGGCCAGCGGAGCCTTGCAGAAGTCGGACGGCCCCATAGTCACGCCGGGGATGGTGGCGAAATTGAGCGGTAAGTTGGAGGAGGCCTTGGGACGAAAGGTCCTGGTGGGACCTATGGAATCAAGTTCACTCCCCAAGTTCCTCAAGGGACTGAAAGGATGATTCGGTCACAGAGGCGAGCAACGGCCTGGTAGGCCGCGGACTGCTCCAGACCTACTAGAGGCATGCCCTCCATATTCAAGGATCGGATGTCGTGTTCGAAAGGAACAAAGGCGTAGTCCCTCAATCCCATCGATGTCAACCGCTCACGCAGAGCAGGTCTCATGTCCTCGGTCACCGAGTTGACGAGCAGGAGTTTTCTGGTGGCGGCTATCTCCAACTCTTCCGCAAGATCCATTATTCGTGATGCCGCCCGAAGACCAGCCATGCCAGGGTCGGATACCACGATAAGTACGTCGATACTACTGACCGTTCCTCGAGAAATATGCTCCATCCCCGCCTCGTTGTCGATCAGTATATGGCGGTATGATTCTGCCATCATCGACAGGACGTCCCGCAGTACGGAGTTGGCGAAACAATAGCACCCTGGACCTTGGGGCCGCCCCATACCGATCAAGTCCACACCTTCACCCTCGACCAATGCTTCTCTGGCCTTCACCGCCATGACGTCGTGTTTGGCCATGCCTTCAGGGACGTCCCGGAGGCAGGTAAGGGCGGCGGAAAGATCGAAGCCTATGTCCATTCCCAACTTCTCTCCCAGGTTGCTGTTGGGGTCGGCATCTATGGCCAGCACGGGAGGCTCCACTGTAGCTAGATGCATCGCCATCAGGCTGGACAGGGTCGTCTTTCCCACGCCACCCTTTCCAGCAAAAGCTATGACGGTCATGATAGCGAGTGTCTCTCCTTCATGGCCTTTGACAATCCGCTGAGGAGCTCCAGGACACCGGGTACGACCTCCACCTCCACGCCGCCCAATCCGCATTGCGGCGTTAGCAGGCAACGGCGGTGCAGGAGGTCCTTGTCCAATCCCTTATCGGCAAGAGCAGAGAGGTGTATGTCCATCAGCCTGACGAGATTGTCAACCGTCTCAATGGCGACCCCCTCCTCGGTGTTGGGGACTATACCCCATGCCAAGGTACCACCGCGTTCCAGGAAAGCGGCCGTATCCTCAGGATAAAGTGCTATGGTGTGGCCGTAGGCATAGGCATCCAAAGACAGGATGTCGACATCGGTTGACATCACCATGGGCCAGTCGGTGTTACCGCAACAATGGATGGCGGTGTGTGCATCCACACCGTCCATGGCCTCGTTCATCCAGGTCACCGCATCCGTTTGTGATATGCTTGCAAAGGGAGTCCCCAGCATCGTCAGGGTGGGCTCATCGAAGAACAGGATTGGGTTGGAGTTCTTACGCCCCAGCTCACGGGTCTGCCATCGGGCCATCATATTGACGTTCTTACGCACGATCTCGCCGTATGTCTCATCATAGATGACCGCTCGGCCGTCCTGATCGAATATCTGCAGTCCCTCGCTTATCGGACCAGTGACTTGACCTTTGATTCCCACGAATCCTTCCAGATCCCGGTCCAACAATTCGTAGAGTCCGCCGAAGAACTCCTCCGGATGGCGGTAGTAGTCGATGTCCTCGGAAAGCAAAGCGGTGTAGAATTCCATGGGGTCGTAATCGTTAAGATCGACGGTTATGGACTTCTTTTCCCCATCTATCCGTATCCCCGGTAATGTAACCCCGGTCTGCGCGTACATGTTCTCGGCATAACCCCGCGACGGCAACTGTGGCCAAGCAGGTACGTCTATGCCACTGGAAAGGATCAGGTCTATCGCCTTCGCTGCATCCATGTGCGGCAGTGACCCTATCAATGTGGCTGAGCAGTTCCAATCCATCGTCGAGCTATTTCGCTGCCCCCTATTAAAGACTTCGAGACTCCGAGGATGGGAACAACGATGAGTCCGTATGGGGCAAGAAGAGAGCTGAAGAGTACTCATCGAAGAAGGCCGGGTCGTTGCTTAGGTCCAGATATGTCATGCGAGGAATCAGTTCCGTCATCTCATCCCGCGTCACTTGGCACATCAAAGCGGATTTGGCGCCGGCTAGAGCGGCGTTGCCGATGAACTCGAATCGGTCCCGGGGCAGGTCGGGCAGAAGACCTATCGATATGGCATTGTCCAAATTGATGTGCCGGCCGAAGCCGCCAGCTATGAGCACCCTATCCAAGTCCTTGAAGTCCATTCCCAGGTTCTTCAACAGACTTCTACCGGCGGCGAATATCGCCGCTTTGGTGCGCATGATGCTCTGCACCTCGTTCTCTGAGATTGTGAGTCCATTGCTGGAAGGTATGATTAGGCGACGGGTGTCGTCGTCATCCGTCAGGCCGTCCCCATCGGCGAACCTGCCGTTCTTGTCAAGTCTGCCATCGAGGAACAGCTGGGCCACCAGATCTATGAGGCCGGAACCACAGAAACCTATGGGTTCGGCATCGCCGATGATGCCGAGCCGAAATTCCCCCTCCTTTATGCTGACCGTCTCCACAGCACCCGGGCATGCCCGGGTACCACACTCCATCTCCCCGCCCTCGAACGCCGGGCCCGCTGAGGAGGAGCAGGCTATCAGGAACTCTTCGTTACCCAGAACTACCTCCCCGTTCGTTCCGACATCTATGAGCAGAGTCAGTCGGGGATCTGAGTGCATTCCGGAATGCAGCACATCAGCGGTCACGTCACCGCCCACGTAAGACGAGAGGCATGGAATGACCACAACCTCGGCCTTGGGATTGATGTCCAAACCCGAATCGGCACCGCTGAGACGATTGTGGTTCACCAGCGGAAGGAAGGGAGGGTTGCGCAGCGGCGAGGGATCCACCCCAAGGAACAGATGTCCCATGACGGTGTTGGCGGCCACGGTAGCTGCCATAACCATCTTGCCGCTGTAGGCCTCCCTCATATTGGCTATCATGCCGTTAATCGTTTTCAGTACCAGTCCGCGTAGCCTCTCGGTACCTCCCTCAGCGGCGAATTCCATCCTGCTCAGGACGTCCTCTCCGAGCAGGACCTGGTTATTGTAATCGCTGTAGGTCCTGACTTCGGATCCGTCGCTGAGGTCTATCAGCGTTACGGCCACCGTTGTCGTCCCGATGTCGATGGCCAGACCGAATCCCTTGTCTGTAAGTGGACTGAAACCACAATCGCGCAGAGGGGTGTGGTCCACCGTGGCGCTTATACTCTGCTCTATTGGGGAACTCACCATCACCGTGCAATCGCCTTCGATCGATGATACGCATGCCATACGTACTCCCGCCTCCCATTCGGAGTTCTTCAGTTGATCCTTGCCGTCCAGTCCTGTAACGCCAGTTACAGATACCTTGCATTTTCCGCAACGGCCCTGACCGGCGCAGGGCAGAACTATGTCGACACCGGCGAGGGTGGCGGCCTTGATTATCGA
>SKHQ01000031.1 GCA_007116915.1 Candidatus Methanomethylophilaceae archaeon | reverse complement strand
CTCTCGATGAGCTTGCCACGGTCGTCATACAAGTCTATTACGTCCTTGTATTTTGCCATTTAATACCTCCGTATCATTTCTTACGATGAGCTGAACTAACGTAAACAACGTTACGTCTAACTCATCGTTCCCCTTGCGACTCTCTAAATGGAATTAACCCATATAAACTAATTGATGGATATTGTATCCATCCATGATAACGATAGTTTAGCAAATTCGCCTATCCAGATAATTCAAATTTTAACAATAGTAAATTGTAAATAAAAATAAATTCACGATTGTTAGTATTTAAATGGATGAAAGTTGCAACCAGGGGTATTTCAATGAAACTTGGTCAAAGGCCAAAGTCCTTTGAGTCTAGGACCCTCGCGCTCAGGATCCATTGTGTAAACCTCGAGTCCGGGGACCACCATCCTCACGGTCGGAACGCCTATCTCCTCCCGGGTGAGGTCTACGGCGACCACCATTTCGAACCCGTTCTCGACAAGACTCTCGAACACCACCTCTATGTCATCGAGCACGTAAGGCGTGTCAAGTCTCTGCATCTCTTCCAATACAATCTCTTTCCCCGAGGGGCTGTACCATTTCTTGTTGATGCGTTTGATCTTGTCGTACCCCATCTCCTGCATCATCTTCTGCGTCTTGGGGTTGGCCTTTACACCGTGACAATGGGTAGTCCGGCTCTGGGCCACCTCGGTAATGGCCCTAACTGCGGCGACTTCGGGATTGAGATGGGTGCCGACACCGATCACCAGAAGTTCAGGGTCCTCAGTCTCCACATCATCAGCGGCGGCGCCTATGGTGGGGATCCCCAGATCGCTGGTGAGGTCCTTTAGATGTATGACCACGCCATTCTCCTCGCATTGTCTCAGCAATTGACTGCATATGGAATCGTCATCACTTACGATGACGTCGGCGTTCACCTGGTCACGGAAATCGCTTATGGACCAGGCATCCCTCTCCACCAGTTCCAACAATGCGTGTAGGACGGCTTCCTCCATGGTGTTGCCGGAGGCTATGCCGTTGGTGTGATAGCGGAATATCTGCAGGTCTCCTGCACAGAAATATGGATGGAACACAGCGTTGGCAGGTACCCATGCATGTTCACCGCGGAACATCTCGTAACCTCTGGTCCAAGCAATGGGTTGGTCCATCACATAATCGTAGGTCCTCAAAGGAAGAATCAGTTCCCGTGGATCGACGGTGAGGCCGGTGGCGCTCATCTCTGTGAATGTCCCCAACACAATCTCATCGCAATCCCTCTGTTCAGCGCTGTACCGCTCCATGGCCTCCATTACCGCCGATGCCATGGCCTGTTCCTTGGTGGGGCCTTTGCCGTTGTAGTTGCTGACCGCGCCCTCGGTAGGGTTGGCACGGGATATTGACCATACGGGTATGCCGATGCGGTCCGTAGTGCTGATGTCCTGGAGCTCACACATCCCGGCCGCCTCAAGAAGGGGAAGGACATTTGCCAGGGTCTCGGTCGGAGGAATGGTCCTAATTCCAACATCGCTACTGAACTTGGGCCCACGGCTTAGACGCATGATAGGGTGAAAGTCGATGTCCGTAATAAGCTGTTCGACCTTCAACGGTTGTCACGGAGATGTATCTTTATGTCGGAGTTGGGGTCGACGTCCAGGCGGTCGACGAGTATGTCAACCTCAACGTTGTAGATGTTGGAGATGGAGAGGAAACGTTCCTGGATCAGGTCATAGAGGGAGTCCACGCTGGATGTGAAAAGTTCAACGACTATGTTGTGGTCGCCGAAGGACTTGTAGATGGTGGAGACCTCGGGGAACTCCTTGATCTCATTGATGACCGTGTGCACCGATGAACCGATGACCTCGATGGACAGCATCGCCCGCATCAAGCCCAGTTTTGAAGGATTGACCCCCACGGAGTAACCGGTTATAACACCGTCCTTCTCCATGCGTGACAGACGGCGCGAGACTGTGGCTTTCGAGATCTCCAACTTCTCGGCTATGGCGCCCATGCTCACCCGGGAGTCACTCCGCAGGCATTTCAGAATCTCGAAGTCTTTGGAATCCATTTCTTCATTTTTTGCAACTTTGTTGCATATTCGCGGCCCTTCAATCGAATATTTGTTACTTTGTTGCAAAAAATACTTGGATATATTAAACTTTGTCGTAAAAACAAATTAAAAAATGAAAATTGTTTACTGAGAAGGTCAGTCGCGGGCCGCCTTATGCATGATATCCGCATCCAGGGCTTCCAGGGCTTCCATCATTTGCGGCATCCTGCTGAAAGGTATCCCGGCTAGCATCTCATCGGACTGTAACTCTGTTCTTTTCCGGCAACCGAAGCACCCTAGGGATATGTTGATGCTATCAGATAGCAACGGCCGGGCGGTGACATCCACACAGCATGCATTGTAAGGTGCGGTGTTGAAGTCCACCCTGCCACCATCCTGATAAACGGACATTGGAACAAGCCAGTATATCCGCTCTGGTATGTCAGCTAGTACGACCACATCCGGTACGAATTCAGCATCCTTGAGAGGAGCCACGACGGTGTATGTCACCTTGTAAGGAACGCTGCTCCGCTTGTCGATCATGCTCTTAGCAGCCTCAGAGGATTCGAACATCCCTGCGCCGTGGTAGAACTCACCGCTGGCGGTCTTCTCCGGCACAGCGGCCATACCCAATGCGGAGGCTCCGTTCTTACAGGAGTGCGAATCGGCGGGAAGGAGCAGTTTCTCGCCATTGCGGGCGGCCATTACGGATTGGCAATGGCTCATCTGCTTCTCTGGTACGCTGTAACCCTTGGGAGGTTCCTCGCCCTCCTTGATGAGTTTTACCGCCACTGGTTCAT
>SKHQ01000047.1 GCA_007116915.1 Candidatus Methanomethylophilaceae archaeon | reverse complement strand
TCTCCGGTTCGAAGAAGACCCTGGTGTCCCCGGTCAAGGCCAAAGTCCAGGTCCCGATGATAGACAAGCGCCGTGCCCAGATACTCTCGATAGTCAACAATGAGGTTCAACTGATGGACCTTGAGACCTACGAGAACATCATCATACCCATACCGGACGATATCGAGTCACCGTTGGAAGAGGGCGGCGAGGTCATGTACATGATCGCCATGGGCCGCCAGCGCCTGATGTGATTGTTAAATGATACGGGGAGCGAGTTTTGCGGACTGCGAGCATTCCTTCGAGGATGCTGACTATGTCATAATGGGAATTCCGTTCGACCGCACCACCTCATTCCGTGCAGGCTGTCGGGATGCGCCCGATTCAGTGCGTCGTTCGTCCTACAACCTCGAGATGTACATGTTCGAGCACGACCATGACATCGGCGACCTGAAGATCCATGACATGGGAGACCTCGACGAGTATGCCCAAGTGGACGAGATGGTCGAGGCCGCATGGATCGAGGCCTCCCGAATCGTGGATGCGGGCAAGTTCCCCATAACAATCGGTGGCGAGCATTCGGTCACCGTTCCCATCGTTAAAGCGTTCAGTAAGGACATCTCCGTCATATCCGTCGACGCCCACACAGACTTCCGCGACGAGTATATGGGGATGAAGAACAGCCACGCCTGCGTCATGAGACGCTGCGCCGACCATGTCGGCAAGGATAATGTGGCCAGCCTCGGCGTGCGTTCCATATCCAAGGAGGAGGTCGATGCCGGTCTGCCCTTCCATGTGGACTCGTTCACCATCCTCGAGAAGGGGATGGAATGGGCCGCCGAGAGGACTCTGGACCATCTTAAGAATGAGAAGGTCTACCTGACGGTGGACATCGACGGGATCGACCCCGCCTACGCCCCCGGCACCGGGACGCCCGAACCCTTCGGTCTCCTTCCTCTGCATGTGAAGAAGCTGATCAACATCATAGGTGAGCGACTGGTCGGTTTCGATGTGGTCGAGGTCTCGCCCCCCTACGACAACGGCAACACCTCGGTCCTCGCCGCCCGTCTGATACGGGAAGCGATGGCGGTCAGCTCCAAGAACAGGTGATCGCTTGGACCTCGGCGTTCTCATAAGCACCTTCGGTCTTGTGGGGGTTGCGGAGCTGGGCGACAAGAGCATGTTCGCGGTGATAGCCCTCGCCGCCCGTTACGGTCGCAGGGGGGTGTTCTTCGGCGCCGTTTCCGCATTGATTCTGTTATCGGTGATAGCGGCCTTTCTGGGAGCGGCGATATCCAACCTGGTCGATGATTCGATCACCGTACCGTTGGCCGCGCTCGTGTTCCTGGCGTTCGGCTCCTACATGCTTATAAAGAACGAAGATGGGGAGGAGGATGTGCTTATCACTCGTTCATCAAGCGGGTTCCTTGCCACCTTCTCGTTGATAACACTGATGGAGATGGGTGACAAGACGCAGATAGCGATCTTCACCCTCGCGGCGTCCACCGGGGATGCGTTGGCAGTCATCGCAGGAGCATCCTTGGCATTCATACTGATGGTCGCCATCGAGGTGTACCTCGGCCAGAAGATCAGCTCCAAAGTGTCACCGCATACCATGCGATCGTTGGCTGGCGTGGTGTTCCTGCTCTTCGGAGTGTTCTACCTGCTGCAATGGCTGCTCTGATCAGCAGACCAGGTTCTCCAACTGAGCCGAAATCCTGTCCGCCCTCTCTATGGCCTTGTCCTTATACTTGGATTCCGAATAGACACGGAAAATCGGCTCCGTGCCGGAGGCGCGGATGAGTACCCAACCGTCATCGAACAGTATCTTGATGCCGTCGGTGTCGTCCACCTTCTCGTCGCGGAAGATGTCCTTGACCTTCTCCTGCAGACCGGTCTTGGAATCGTTGGGGCAGACGAACTTCCGTTTCTCGGTGTAGTAGATCGGTAATTCCGCCACCTGTTGTGACAGCTCGCCGTTGCGGACCACGGTCTCCAGCATTTTAGCCAGAGTCATAGGGCCGTCGCGGCAGAATTGATGATCCGGGAATATAAGGCCGCCGTTCTCCTCCCCGCCGAAGATGGCTCCGGTCACTATCATGCGCCGGGCCACTATCGGGGAGCCGACTGCGGTGTAGTCTATCGTTCCGCCCGCGGCGGTGACGACCTCCTCCACCATGGATGATGAGCTGACTGGCGTGACCACTATGCCCTTGTTCTCACTCAGCATCGCTTTGGAGACGAGCGCTAGACTCTTGTCGCCGGGAAGGTATCCTCCCTTCTCATCGACGAATACCGCTCTATCAGCATCACCGTCGAAGGCTACGCCAAGGTCTGCACCCACCGCCACCACCAATGACAGGAGGTCACGGAGGTTCTCAGCGGTCGGTTCGCTCGGATGGCCGGGGAACTTGCCCTGAGGGTCGGCGTTTATGGTCACCGCTCTCACACCGAGCCGGTCCATGAGCATCGGGCCCACGGAGTAGGCGGCGCCATTGGCGCAGTCCATGACCACCGTAAGGGCGGCGTCACGTATGGCGGCGGCATCCACATGGGACATCACCGCCTCGAGGTACTCCTCCACGGCCTCGGAGACGGGATGGACGCTACCGACATCATCCCAATCCGAGCATTGGATCTGGGAACAGAACAATTCCTCGATCTCCATCTCCTTCTCACGCGGCATCTCGGTACCATCATGGTCGACGCATTTGATGCCGTTGAACTGAGGAGGGTTGTGGGAAGCGGTTATCATCACCCCGCCCCGTACCTCGGAACGGTTCTTTATGTAGAATTGCAGAACCGGTGTGGGCACCACACCCAGGTCCAGGACCTCAACGCCGACAGCGGTGAGGCCGGCGATTACCGCCGAGGATATCATGTGCCGGGAGGTGCGGGTGTCAGTGGCGATGGCGACCTTACCGCCCATGAACTTGCCTATGGCCTTGCCTAATTGAAGGGCAAGAAGGGAGTTCATGTCCTCATTGACTATGCCACGCACACCGTTGGTGCCGAACAGCCTTTGGGTCATGGTATCAGTCCGTACGGGCGGTTATGAGGATCTGTATGGTGTCCGCACAGTCCTTACAACGGTCGGCGGACTTCTCTATGGAGTCGAGCAGACCTTTGGACATCATCGTACCGCGGTGGTCCATATCCGCAGTGAGGATCTTCTTGAGTATGGAGACATTGAGCTCGTCGATGACCCTCTCCTGGGATTTGATGTTCTGGATGCACTTCAGGGCGTCCTCCTCATCAGCTCCCAGCCTCTCGACAGCGCGCAGGAGCATCTTGGTCGCCAGTGCGAGTTCGTTGCACATCGAGCGCAGGGCCTCCCATATGTGATTGGGTATATCGATGGCGGCCTCGATTATCAGTTGAACGTGAATGGCACCTTCCATCGCCCAGTCGGCGATGCGGTCCATTTTGCGGACCAAATGCATTAGGTCCTCCCTCTCGCGGGGGTCTAGATCTCCTTTGCTCAGCTTGAAAACGAGACGGTCCTCTATCCTGTCCGCCTCCTTCTCACTCAGCACGAGACGGTTGACAGCCCCCATGGCGGTGTCCTCATCGCCTTTGGACATGGCGATGATGCTTCTCTCCAGCTCGTTGACTGCGTCTATTATTATGAGGCCGTGCTCTCTCATGCCTTTGAGGACGAAGTCCTCACGCCTCTTGCCGAACCAATCCAATAGGGACCTTCCTTTGTTGTCACTCAAGCCTGACCGCCTCCGATATGCCCTCTTTGGGCCTCCTGTACACCATGGACATCTTACGGTTGAACACCAGCTCCAACTCCTGACCTATGGCCGGGGGTTCGTGGTGCTTGGGAATGTTGTATTCCACTATGTCCTCGCTCTTCGCCCGGGTAACGACACGCCAATAGCTGCCCATGTATATCACCTGGACGACCTTGGCGCTCAGACCCTCTTTGGCAGGATACACATACTCCGGTCTCACCGACAGGACGATGGCATCGTTGATGTTGAAGTGGCGGTTACCGCCCACCTTGATATCCGTGCCGTCCCTCAGCTTGACCAGTATGTTACGGTCATCCTTGTCGGAGACCATGCCCTCCAAGAGGTTGGTCTCCCCTATGAAATAAGCTGTGAATAAATTGTTCGGTCGTCTGTACAGCCTCATGGGGCTATCGCTCTCCACGATGCTGCCGTTGCGCATGACCACTATACGGTCGGACACCGACATGGCCTCATCCTGGTCGTGGGTGACGTGTATAACGGTTATTCCCAACTCCTTGACCAGGCGGCGGATCTCATAACGGAGGTCCATCCTCACCCGCGCGTCCAATGCTGACAACGGCTCATCGAGGAGTAGGAGTCTGGCACCGGATGCCATCGCCCTGGCGATGGCCACCTTCTGCTGCTCCCCTCCTGATAACTCACCGGGAAACATGTTGAGACGGTCGAGCATGTTGACCAATTTCAGAAACCGGTCCGCAATCTCCTTTCCTTCCTCAGTGGTCTTTCCTTGCATCCTCGGCCCGAAGGACACGTTCTTAGCCACTTTCATATGAGGGAAAAGGGCGATGTTCTGGAACACATAACCGACCTGCCGGTCCTCGATGGGTACGTCGGTAACGTCCTCACCATCTATCAGGACCCTCCCCTCCGAGGGGGTCCACAATCCGGATATGACCTTTATCAAAGATGTCTTACCGCATCCTGAAGGACCGAGGATGGTGAGATACTCGCCGTCCTTGATGACCAGGTCTATGTCCCGTACGGCGTATATGTCGCCGAACCTCATTGTGACCTTTTGCAGTGATATGCGGGGCATTATTCCAACCTCAGCTCCTCTTCCAAGCCTTGTTCCGGCATCGGGAACACCGTCGCCTCGTCCGCCGACCATCCCACCACGACCTCATCGCCGGGTGAGAACTCCTCGTACTTGCGGTTAGGAAGCTTGGCGGAGAACAGTTTTCCATTGGCCATGACATCCACGTGAATCGTGACGCCCTCGTAGAGTATCCTCTCCACCCTTCCGATTAAGAAACCCTCCTCAGTCCGGAGTTGGGTGTTGCCGACCTTGATGGCTACGACCACCTCCGAGCCTATCGGCAACTGGCAGGGACGGGCCTTGACGTTTATGCCCATGTCATTCTCCACCACAGAGTAGTCTCCGTTGGAGACGAGCTTACCGGTGAAGAAATTGGACTGGCCGACGAAGTTGGCCACGAAGGGACTTACCGGGGTGTCGAACACCTCCTTGGGGGTGCCGACCTGGACCACCTTGCCGTATCTCATGACCGCAACGCGGTCAGCTATGACCATGGCTTCTTCCTGATCGTGGGTGACGTGTATCGCGGTGATGCCCATCGCCTTCACCAGTGAACGGATCTCACGGCGGAGCTCTATCCTCAATCGGGCGTCCAAGGCCCTCAGGGGTTCATCGAGAAGAATGACCTTCGACCCGGATGCAAGAGCTCTGGCCAGGGCCGTGCGTTGCTGCATACCGCCGCTCAATTCGCAGGGAAAAGCGTCCTTACGGCGGTTGAGGTGGACCATCTCCAACATATTGTCCACGATGTCCTGGGACTCCTGGACATCCCACCCTCTTATGCGGGGGCCGTAGATGACGTTCCCGTTGACATCCATGTGCGGGAACAATGAATAGACCTGTGATAGCATGGCGGCCTCCCGGGACTCGGGTTCGACCTTGGTGTAATCTTTGCCGTCGAACAGGATCTGCCCGGAATCGGGATCTATGAGTCCAGCGACCATCTTCAGAGCGGTCGTCTTACCCGCTCCAGTGGGGCCGAGGATGCACATGTACTCACCCTCCTCCACCTTAAGGTCCATACTGTCGGCGGCGACTGTGCTGCCATACCTCTTACTGAGGCCTTTGAGTTCGACAACGGTCATCAGTAACCACCTCCATCACGCCGGATGGTATAGCGAAGGGCGAACATGAACACGAATGAGACCATGATGAGCACCATTGCCGATACGGCGGCTAGATAGTAATCTCCGGAGTTCATCAGATTGACTATGTAGACCGGGACGGTGTTGGCTTCGGAGCTAACCGCCACCGTGGCACCGGTCTCGCCAAGAGAACGGGTGAAGGCGAGGATGGCACCGGCGAGGACCGCGGACCGGACGATAGGCAACAGAACAGTACGGAAGGTGGCGAACGGTTTCGCGCCCAGGGTACGCGCCGCCTCCTCGTACGACGGATCCACCTCCATGACCGCTCCGGCAACATTCCTGACCACCAAGGGATAGGTGAATGCTATATGCGCCATAATGACCAGGAAGGTGATGTTGGTTACCAGGTCCTGACTGGTCCAGAACAGAGCCAAGGAGAATCCCAAGGCCGTGGTCGGAACAATAAGAGGTATGTTGACCAGGGAATCGATTATCTGCGCCAACTTCTTGTCACGGTGCCTGGCGATGTACAGCCCCATCGGAACACCGAGCACGATGTCCGCCAATGTCACCACACCGGCCACCATGAAGGAGAAGGACAGCGCGTTTATGAGCCCCGACCAATCCATTTCCGCAGGAGAGGGCACGAGAAGATAGGCGAATATGAAGAACGACGGGATTATCACGATGGCGAACAGCCAAACGAAACTGATGGCGTCCTTGGCCTTGGGCACCATGCCGCGGCTCAATACCCGCTCCCAACGCGGCCATACCTTATCGAATGGCACGTTTATCCTACCCAGCACGAACTTGATTATGAGCAGGAATATTATCGCCGTCACGATCAGTATGATGCTGACGACGGCCAGTATGGCCTCTACCTCCTCCGGCGCCAGAGTGGACCTCTTGAACCACGCGATCAGTGTGGGACCGGTGAAGAATTTGTCCGCCTGACCGATGGTTATGAGGGCTATGAACGTCCCCCCAGTCTCACTCAATGAACGGGCGAAACAGAGGATGAAACCGGTTATCAGGCCGGCACGGAAAAGAGGCAGTGTTATCGTACGGGCAGCAGTCATGCGGCTGGCGCCCAATGTCATCCCCGCCTCCTCATAGCTTTGGTCGATCTGCTCCAGAATGGCGGAGAGGGAACGGACCATGTAAGGATAGGTGAAGATGATGTGGAGAAGCATTATGAGGATGTAAGGGGAGGCAATGATGCCGAGCGCCCCCGGAGGCACAGGAGCATCGATGGGAAGTCCCCAGAAGATGCCTATAGAGAAACCGAGGGCAGCGGTGGGGAAGGCCAAGGGCATGTCGATGAGAGTGTCGAGGAGCTTCTTACCTCGGAACTCCTTGCGCACCATTATCCATGCCATCGGTACGCCGACGATGAGGTCGATGATGGTGACCAACAGCGCCAAGCTGAATGAGGTGAATACCGCCCCCCATATCAGCGACATTGTCTCAGGGTCGTCGAGAACGGTGTCGCTCAGGTTCTGAAAGTCGGTTATGCCGTATATCAGCACATAAACCGTCGGCAATATGATGAATGCCAGGAAGAAAAATGTGATTATTCCGAACCACCCACTGCGGATGTCCCTCCTGCTGGAGAGATCGTCTATCCTTTTGGTCAGGCTCATCGGAATCGGTGGGCTCTTGACTGATGATTATGTATATATCAGCTATGATTGTAATCTATATAGCATATAGAATCTCTATAGTTTTTTTCGGTTTTCGAAACCCTCATTTCTTTGTGGGAATATGGGATGAAAAAATGGTAACAAAAGGCGGAAAACCTTTTCTATTTGAGCCTATAGGAAGATTGTATCAACGACCTTCTCGCCCCTTGCAACTTTGGCTCCGGGGCATATTATGGAGTTGCGAACGAAGGCATTCGACCCTACACTGGCTCCGGTCAGCACAGTGGATTCGGCCACATCGGCATCAGCGGCAACCGAGGACCCTTCCTTGAAAACGTTGCCCTTGCCCTTCTCCTTCAGGAGTATCCCCTGCGCCCGCAGATAACTGTCGCGGGTACCGCAGTCCACCCAGTGGCCTTCGAGGTTCATGCCGTAGAGGCCGCGATCCAATACCATAGGGAATACGCCTCTTTCCAGGCTCACCACGCCGTCGGGGATGTGTTCGAAGATCTCCGGCTCGAAGACGTAGACACCGGCGTTTATGAGCTTGGAGAGT
The DNA here is from genome assembly GCA_007116915.1 of Candidatus Methanomethylophilaceae archaeon. Taxonomy (GTDB): domain Archaea; phylum Thermoplasmatota; class Thermoplasmata; order Methanomassiliicoccales; family Methanomethylophilaceae; genus PWHV01. Next base: position 2,797 of record SKHQ01000047.1, on the reverse strand, counting down.
TCCTCGCCGGGAGCGGGCTTCTCCTGGAATGATGTGACGCGGTCGACATCCAATGCCACAACGCCGAAGGCGCTGGGATCGGCGACCTTCCACAGGGCAATCGTCCCAATGCCGCCTTGACGGCGGTGGAACTCAACGAACGCGGCGGCATCCAAGGAGCAGACGATATCACCGTTGAACGCCAGGAATGTGTCGTCAAGATATTCTGATATGTTCTTGAGTGCCCCGCCGGTGCCCAATGGCTCCTTCTCCTCCACCAGTATTACCTCGCGACCGACGTCCACGGAGTCGAAATAAGCCTGGATGTCGTCTTTGCGGTAGTTCACCGCCAGTATGACGGTGTCGACCTCAGGCGGAAGAGGGTCTATGATATGCCTTATGAGGGGCTTGCCGACAAGGGGCACCAGTGGCTTAGGTATACCGTTGGTCAGGGGTCGCAAGCGCGTCCCCTGCCCTCCGGCAAGTATCGCCGCCTTCATCTCCTTGATTCAGAGTGTTGATATGCTCACGACGTTGTTTCCACGCAGAACAACGGTGCCGAGACGCCTGTTCTGTTCAACAGTGGTCTCCTCCGTGTCCTCGAGGACCATGTTCATGTAGTCGTCGAAACCTGTGAGCTTCCCTTCCAGGACCCTGCTGTCCTTGAGGAGTAGGGATATTCTCTTGTCGAGGGATTTCTCCAATAAAGCGAGAGGCATGACCATTTTAATCAGACGTGAAAACTGAATCATGTTTTTAAAGGTTTTCTAATGTTGGCCCTCGCGCGCAGTCTCCATCCACCGGCGGACATCCTCGCGGCGGCGGGCATCGATGCCGAAATGTTCCGAGAAACGTCGGTTGGTGCTCAACTCCAAGGTCTGCCCTTTCTTCCGGGCGTCCACCAAACCCATCTCCCTCAGTTTGCGGACGTCGTCGTAGACACGAGGGCCGAGTGTCCGGCAGAGCTCGCTCTGCTCCACCGGCTGGTGGTAAGCGATCATGGCGGCGGTGCGCAGCGTCGACGGCGGTATCTCCGGAGGGGAGAACTGCTGCCCGTAGGGGAGGTACTCATCACGCAGACAGAGTGAATAGCGGCCGCCGGCGCGGAGTACCCGCAACGCCGAGCCACGCTCCTCATATTCATCGTGCAAGGCCGTGAGGGCGGTGCGTACCTGTGATTCACTGAGACCGGTGGATTTGGAAACATCCACCGCCCGCAATCCCTCGTGGGAGGCGAAGAGCACCGCCTCCACCAAGGCCTTGGGCTCCAATCACATCACCAGTTTATCCTCGGTCTCGGCCAGCACCGTGTCCTCGACCTTGCCCTGCATCCAATCCACCTTGATCTCTATGAACACCTCTCCGTGCGGCAGTTCGTCCTGCCATACCGCCAGGAGGCCGTTGCGGACCAGGAAGAGCACCGCTACGAAGGAGGATATGTTGGCGGCGTGGTCGCATCCGAAGAGATCCCTGAGGGCCAAAGGCCCGGCTCCCAGCCTCTGTATGCGCTCCCAGACCATATCGACGTCGCTCTCCATATCCTCGTCGTGGGCCTGGTTGCGGAAGGGGGCGGAGGTCTTCATCTTCACGGGACGGGCACGGTCCCGTTCAACCTCACGACGGGCCTCCTCGAAGGCATCGAGCAGCTCCATCAGCGACACGGGGCGCATCTCGCGGCGGCGGAGCGTGGGCGTGAGCAGTGCCGGCGGCGGGAGCAGCCTCTCCGGCTCTTCGTAGAGGTCATCCACCAGACCGTCCATGTCCCACATCTGGAACGGACAGTCCTGCCTCTCCTTCTCGTTGATGATCTCATCGCTCTGCAGACGCAGCACCTGCCAGGCCATATGCACCAGCTTGCCGGCCACGATGAGGTCCACACGTTCCTTTCCTATCCGGGTGGTGTAGAGGCGGGTGAACTCCATCAGGTCTATTGCCCAAGGATCCATCCCATGACTGAGGACCAGCTCGAACGCCGAGCGGATGGACTCGTCGACGGGGTCGCAGAGCGATTCGCCCTCCCCTTCGTCGAGTATGCGCAGATACCTCTGCATGTTCGCTATGCCCGCCTCGTCATCCACCAGAGATTGGTGGAACATAAGGTGCTCCAGCACCAACTGGTCCCTTGTCTCGCTCATGTGCTCCCCTCCGCTTCCTTCAACGTGCTCGAAATATCGCCCAGATTGGGCTGCATTATGACCTTGCTTATACCGTTCGGTTGACGGGTGACGCCCATCAGATGGTCCGCCTTGCCCAGGGTGACCTTCCGCAGGGATATCTGCACGAACTGGGCTTTGGCGCAACTCTGCTTCACCCTCCTCGCCACCATCTCGGCGTTCACCGAGTCCAGGAACATGTCCACCTCGTCCAAAAGATAGAACGGGGATGGTTGGTGCTCCTGCAGGGCGAATATGAATGCCAGGGCGGTGAGGCTCTTCTCCCCGCCACTAAGCGCCTCCAGTCGCAGCAGTTTGCCGTTCTTGGGCTTGGCGTTGATCAGGAGCCCACCCAAGAACGGATCCTCGGGATGCTCCAATGAAAGGTAGGCCTCCCCTCCCCCGGAGAGGTCGGCGTATATGGAACGGAAATTCTCGTCCACGGCCTTGTACACGATGTCGAAGACCGTCTTCTTCTCCTTGTTCAGGCCGTCCATGAGTGCCAGGAGCTCTTCACGCTGGCTCTCCAGTCTCTGCACCTCTTCCATCATGCGGTCGTGGCGGTCCTTCTTCTCCTCGTAGTCCTCGATGGCTCGCAGGTTCACGTTGCCCATGGCCTCCAGCTCCGCCTCCGCTTTGCGTATGCGGGAACGGATGTTGTCCAG
>SKHQ01000085.1 GCA_007116915.1 Candidatus Methanomethylophilaceae archaeon | reverse complement strand
GAATGGCTTACGCTGTAATCAGAGTAAGGGGTCAGGCCGACGTCAGGTATGACATATCCCAGACAATGGACCTTCTCAACCTCACCCGTGTGAACCACTGCGTCATCGTCCCTGAGGACGACGTGACCAAGGGCATGTTGCAGAAGGCCAAGGACTACATAACCTGGGGCGAGATAAGCGCTACCACGACGGCGGAGATGATCCGCAGCCGCGGCAGACTCTCCGGGGACCGCGTCATCGACGACGAGTTCCTGGCAGAGGCCGGATTCTCCTCCATAGAGGATATGGCCGCCGCTCTCGCCGAGGAGAAGGCTAGAATGTCCAAGATAGGCGCCAAGCCGGTGTTCCGGCTGGCACCGCCGGTGAAGGGTTATGAGGGCATAAAGCGCTCCTACCGCTCCGGTGGCGCCCTGGGCTATCGTGGGGAAGCGATCAACGACCTCATCATGAGGATGCTTTAGAGGTGAATTGAATGCCAAGCAGGACCAAGAAATTAAGAGGCTCAAGGACTCACGGCCGTGGTAAGAAGGCCGGTAGGGGAGCGGGTCTCATCGGCGGTCACGGCAACGCGGGTCTCTTGAAACACAAGAGGTTGCGCATGTTGAAATACGACCGCGACCATTTCGGCAGAAGGGGCTTCAAGAGGCCCCAGTGCGTGGTCAGCGCTAACGCCACCATGAACGTCGGTGAGATCCAGGAAGGACTCTCCCGTCTGCTCGATGGCGGCTTTGCCCGTCAGGAGGGCGACCGCTACGTGGTCTCCTTGACTGACATGGGCATCGATAAGCTCCTAGGCGAAGGCAACGTGAAGGTCCCCATGGACATCATCGTCGCCGAGGCATCCGCCATCGCCAAGGAGAAGATCGAGTCCCTCGGCGGAACCGTCGTAGCGGAGTGAAACAAAGATAACAAGGGATGGGAATGTCCGAGCAGCAGAGCCTACTCTACAAGATCAAGCCATATGCTGACCGCCTACCAGCGGTCACCCGTCCGGAAGGTCATGTGCACTTCCGGACCAAGCTTATCTGGGTAGCGGTCATACTGGTGATGTACTTCATCATGACCAACGTCTACCTCTACGGTCTAGATACCGAGAGCACGTTGGACATGTTCGCTCAGTACCGTACCATAATGGCCGGTGCCTCCGGTACACTGATGCAGTTGGGCATAGGCCCCATAGTCACCGCTTCGATCATACTGCAGCTCTTCGTGGGGGCGAAGATAATAAACCTCGACCTCACCAAGGGCGGCGACAAGGCGGTCTTCCAGTCCACGCAAAAGCTCTTGGTCATCGTCATGATAATCTTCACGGCGGTGCCCCAGGTCTTCGGCTTCCTGGTACCCTCGCAGGAGTTCATCGCTGCCGTCGGCACCTCGATGGCGCGTTTCGTCATAGTGTTACAGCTATGTCTGGGCGCCTATCTGGTGTTCCTGATGGACGAGGTGGTCTCCAAATGGGGTATCGGCAGCGGCGTGTCACTGTTCATCGCCGCCGGCGTCTCCGAGGCGCTGTTCACCGGTACCCTGAACTGGTATCCGTTGGACTCAGCGGCGGCGGTGAGTGCCTCCAACCCTCCGGCGGGCACCATCCCTAAAACCCTCTACATAATAGGCTCCCAGTCGGTCGCCGAGCTCTCCCAAGGAGGCTATGAGCAGATATTGCTGGCCGAACCCAACCCGCTGATAGCGTTGGTGGGGACCATAGTGATATTCTTCTTCGTTGCCTATGTGGAGTCTTCGCGTATCGAACTGCCTTTGGCCCACGGCTCCGCCCGTGGCGCCCGTGGACGTTATCCGATAAAGTTGATCTACGCCAGCGTGATACCGGTCATACTCATTGCCGCTCTGCTGGCCAACATAAGCATGTTCGCTCTCCTGTTCTACACCAGCGAGACTCTGAGTCAGGTGCCGCTTTTAGGGGGTAACGCCGCCTTGGGGCTGTTCGAACCTGGCGCTACACATGCATCCGGAGGTCTGGTGTGGTATCTGTCGGCACCAATGGGATTGAACGATTGGTTACTTCCCATACTGGATCCGGGTACCTATGGTAACGGGCACTCTCCGTTACAGAACCTGATGAGAGTCCTAATCTACTTCTCATTCATGGTTCTGGGTTCCATACTGTTCGCCAAGTTTTGGGTGAATACCACTAACCTCGGACCGGAAGCGGTTGCAAGACAGATACAGAGCAGCGGTATGCAGATACCCGGGTTCCGTCGCGACCCCCGTGTACTGAAGAGGGTCCTGGAGAGATACATCCCGGTTGTAACCGTTATATCAGGAGCGCTCGTCGGTGGACTGGCCGCGGGTGCGGATCTCATAGGTACTACCGGTAACGCCACCGGCACCGGAGTGCTTCTGGCTGTCGGTATACTCATACAATTCTATGAGGCCATGGGACGTGAGCAGATGATGGAGATGCATCCTGTTCTGCGCGGATTCTTCGGAGGTGAGTGATCATGCCCGATGCTCCTGCAGCTCCGCCTCAGATGGCCTCACCCAAGCTTACGACCATGATGATGTTCATCCTGGCGATGTTCATCATGTTCGACCAGAACCTGAGGACGATGTTAGGCAATCTGGTGGGGACAGTGTTGGAACCCATAATCGGATTCGACCATCAGTATCCGCTACTGACATTGACCCTCGCCGGTCTGATAATGGTATCGTTCAGCATCATCGTGCGCTCATTTTTCACCGACTACGTGGCCATGGCCCGTTCCCAGAAGGTGATGGGGGAGTTCAACAAAGAGTTGCGTCAGGCCAGACTTGACAACAACCTGTACAAGATAAAGAAGCTCACTGAGCATCAACAGGAGATAATGTCCAAGTCCATGGAGATGACCACACAGCAGCTTAAGCTGATGCCGGCAACTCTGCTATTCATCATCCCCATATTCGCTTGGGTCTCGGTGTTCGTGGCCGGTCTGGACGCACCGATAATATCCGTGCCCTGGCAGCCGGTCGTGGACCTTAATGCCACCAACGTGCTACCTAACTGGATATTGGTGTACACACTGGTGAGCATACCCTTCGGTCACGTTTTGACACGTACAATACGTTTCTTCCAGTTCAAGAAGAAGATCGATGAGATGGACGACCCTGAGAAAGGGAACGAAACGACATGAGGATAACAATCAGTGGCCCTCCGGGCTCAGGCAAGACCACTGTGTGCGGCCTCCTGGCCGAGAGACTAGGGGTTCCAGCAGTTGTATTCGGCCGTTTTTTCCGTGAAATGGCATCCCAAAAGGGGATAACCCTGGCGGAGATGGGCGCATTGGCAGAGAGCGACCGCTCGATAGACGAGTCGATCGACGCTCGCATCCTCGAAATCGCCCGCGAAACTGACAACATGATACTGGAGTCGCGTCTCTCGGCTCAGATGCTGCAACGCAATGCCATACCGGCATTCAAGGTCTATCTCGACGCCGACCCTTTGGTGCGGGCCGCCCGCGTGGGCAAAAGAGAGGACGAGGATCTGCAGCAGGCTGCTGAGAAAATGGTCCAGAGGCAGGCGTCTGAAGCCAAGAGATACAAGCAGTATTACGGTATAGACCTCTATGACCTGAGTGTTTACGACCTGATCGTTGACACAGCTGAAAAGAACCCCGATGAGATAGTCGACGACATAATCTCAAATCTACCCGAGGTACAATGATAATCAAGTCCGAAGACCCGGTCCCCAATCGTTACGGGAAGCGCCCCTCTGACCGCAATCTCGGTGAGTTGTTAGGCAACGGAGTCATAATATTGGACAAACCCTGCGGACCGACCTCCCATCAGGTCGCTTCCTGGGCCCGGGACGTTCTCAAGGTGGAAAAGATCGCCCATGGAGGTACTTTGGATCCTAATGTGAGCGGAGTCCTGCCGCTCTGTGTGGGCAAGTCGGTGAGACTGACGGACCTGATGCTCAGCGCCGATAAGGAATACGTTTGCATAATGCGTCTTCATCGCGACAGGGATGAAGCATCAGTGCGCCGCGTCATGGCAGAGTTCGTGGGACGGATATACCAGTTCCCGCCTCTGCGATCGGCGATAAAGAGGCAGCTACGCATAAGGACCATCCATTCTCTCGACCTACTCGACATAGAAGGTCGTGAAGTGCTCTTCCGGGTTTCATGTGATGCCGGCACTTACATCAGGACACTGTGCATAGACATCGGTGAAGCATTAGGCGTGGGAGCCAACATGGTGGAGCTAAGAAGGACACGCTCCGGCATGATGGCTGAATCCGAAGCCGTCAGCCTGCAACAGCTAAAGGACGCCTATGAGCTTTGGCAGGAGAAGGGAAGGGCAGAACCCCTCACCACAATGCTAAGACCCGCCGAATCACTTGTGGCTCATATGCCTAGGGTCATAGTGAAGACCGCCGCGGTGGACTCAGTCTGCCACGGAGCGGATCTGGCGGTACCTGGTGTGGCATCATTCGGTGATGATGTCCGCAAGGGTCAGCTAGTGGCGTTATTGACAACTCGCGGCGAACTCATCGCCATCGGCAAGGCCATGCTGTCCTCAGACCGTCTGACTGAGGCCCGACGCGGCGTGGCGGTGCGTAGTGAACGGGTATTCATGGAACGTGGTACCTATCCACGCATGTGGAAGTTCTCCACTGACCTCTCGTAACATGATAAACTAACAGAAAAACATTTATCATCGTATAAGCGGCTCATCCATTAAATGGGAAAGGGGAAGATCGTTCTATTAGGGTCCGATGCCTTATTCTGTGAAAAGGCTGCTGACGCTATAAGGGGTCCAGACGACGGGCGATGGGTGCTCGCTGTGGAAAGTATAGACGAGGCTATCAACGCCTTCTTGGACAACAATGCCGACGTCCTGATTTACGACTTTCCCCCCGCTGGTTCTGACCTTCCCATCCTTCTCGATACGTTATACGATTCGGTTTCAGACGCTCAAATAATAGTACTTTCCAATGGCATGGACTGCAAACTAGCCACAGAAGCCTTGGATTGCGGTGTGGCATATTACGCTGATCGGTCCCGTCCCAATAGTGAGCTGTTTCCCATCCTTGTCAAAAAAGTGGACTCCCTGGTCGCATTCAGGCGTCTGAAGTTAGAGGCGGAGATGACCGAGTACCGACTTCAGACGTTGGTCGATGTTGCTGAGAAGCGTAAGGCGCCCTTCCACGAACTTACGCATTTTGTACTGGAAAGAATGGTAGAGATGACCGGAAGCAAGATAGGATACATTGCAACGGTAGATCAAGACGAGGGCATAATGAACATGTTCGCCTGGTCCCAGGAGGGTATGAAAGAATGTAAGACCCAGGATAAACCCTTGTTCTATAAGCTGGAAGAGACGGGGTTATGGGGTGAACCTGTCCGACAGGGAAGGCCGATCGTGATAAACGATTATGCCAATGATGTCAAACTGCAGAAAGGAGTGCCAAAAGGCCACGTAAAGATGACGCGATTCATGGCCATACCGATATCGAACGGAGACAAGGTAGTGGCAACATGTGGCGTTGCCAATAAGGACGAAGAGTACAACGAGCGAGATGTCAGGCATCTAAGCCTAATGATGAACAATCTGAGCGATATGTATGATCTGGCCAACAAGGATTTGATCTTACATGAGGCGGAGAAGAGGTACGAAGGCATCCTGCGCAACATCCCTGTTGCCGTGGCTGTACTGGATGTCGATGGCGTGCTTGTAGATTCCAATGATCTTTTCATGAACGTGGACGGGGGGACTCTGAAGCGCAATATGGTACTGGATTCCACAGATGGTATCATTGCTGAGATGCGAAAACTCTTCGTTGAATGCCGCGAACGACGTGCCAAGGTCACTAATCTATTGAATCGCTGCGATGGACAACATGGAAACACGTATTGGCGTTCCACGGCCTCACCGATTTGGGACAATCGATACAACTTCAACGGTGCCATGCTCGTAATGGATGACATAACCAACGAGTACGAGTCAATGAAGTCAATGGAAAGGACGACTCATCAGTTGCGAACAGTCGAACAGATAACACATCATGACATCATGAATCAACTCCAGGCCCTAGGAGGATACATAGAGATAATGACGGACATGGGCGTTGCCGAGACACTCAGCAAGATGCTTTCTCGGATGGGTCATAGTGTCGATACCATCACTGATCAGATGAGGTTCTCCCGGACATACCAGACGCTAGGAGTTCAGAAGCCTCTCTGGTTGGATTTGTCCTCGGAGGTCAAGAAGGCAATTTCCGACACCCACGGTGTCATACTGAAAACCGATTTAGACGCCATTCAGATATTTGCAGACATATCCTTGAACAAAGTGTTCTTCAACCTCTTCGAGAACAGCATCCGTCACGGAGGCGGTGTCACAAGGGTCGACATCGGTAGAGACCATCAGGAAGACGATTCACTCCTGATAATCTATACCGATGACGGCAAAGGAGTCCCTGTAAGTCAGAAAGAGAACATATTCAACAAAGGCTTCGGCAAGAACACCGGATTGGGGATGTTCCTGATCAAGGAGATACTGTCAATGACGGATATGAGCATCATCGAGGTAGGAGAGGAGGGGAGGGGCGTACGCTTCGAAATCAAGGTGCCCTCTGGAAACCACCGAATAAGGCCAGAGTCTGTATAGGTCACTACGACTTTATACTGACTAAACGATATCTTTCTTAGATGTACAGGGCGCTTCTTGTCGAGAAGGACAAGGCCTTCATGGAGATGGCCGTCACATTCCTTACCAGAATAAACAGGGACATCAGGGTTGTACCCTGCGAGGATCCCGAAGATGCGATGACGCTTATCGAGAAATTCAATCCCGACATCATCATCTCCGACCACAGCCCTCCTACCGGAGTGGACGGACTTTCCCTATTCCGCACCCTCCTCCGCCGTAACAAAAACTATCCGTTCATAACCATGGTAGGCAACGGTTCGGAGGAGGTGGCTGTGGAGGCGCTGAACATGGGCATCGACTTTTACATGATAAAGGACCGCCCTCCACGGGAGCTGTTCACGGACCTAGCTGACAAAATTGTTCTGGCTGTGGAGAAGAGGAGGATAGAGGACGAGCGCGGTTTGAACGAGAGACGTCTGAAGGCCCTTGTGCGTTTGGCTAAGATGCACCGATACGGATTCTCTGAGGTCGCTCATTTCGTTCTTGAGGAGAGCGTCAAGCTCACCCGCAGCGCCATGGGCTATTTCGCCCTCTACGATGAGAAGAGGGACCTGCTAACCATGTACTCCTGGTCCCAGGCGGGTATGAAGGAATGTCGGATAGAGGAGAAGCCAATCGAGTATCCCATGGACAAGGTGGGGATATGGGGCGAACCGATCCGACAGAAAAGGGCCATCATGGTCAACGATTACTCGACGCCCAATCCTTTAACCAAGGGCATACCCAAAGGACACGTCGGCCTGAAGCGATTGATGATGATACCGCTGATGCATGACGGCAAGGTCATCGGCACTGCCGGTGTGGCCAACAAGCTGGAACCATATGACAATACAGACCTGAATCAGATGAACCTGCTTATGGACGGCATGACCTCGATATACATGGGTCGGTTATCCGGAGAGGCGCGCTATGAGACCGAGAGGCGCTATGAGGAGATGCTTCAGTTCGCGCCGGTGGGAATAATGGTCGTTGACAACCAAGGAATCATAGTGGAATGCAATCTCAAGGCTAGGAAAATTCTCGACAATCTATATGATGAGAGTCATGTAGGTCGGGGATTGATAGAGTACAAGAACGATTTCACAATTCAGCTTTACTCCGCGGTAATGGATGCCATCCGTAACCGTTCCGCTACACACATCAAGCTCCGTTTCCGTTCTCAGAATCTCAACATCACCCTACAGGTATCGATCCAGCCCCGTATGAATGGTAAGGAGGAGATCAAAGGGGCGATAATCACATTGGAGGACATGAGCACAATCGAGAGCTCATTGGAGAAACTTGAAAGGGCGTCATTCCAGTTGAACGTCGTTGAAAGGATGACTTTCTTGGAGGTCTCCAATCAGATCCAGATAATCAAAGGGTATGTCAACTTCATTAAGGCCATGACGGAGGACGAGCCTCTGCGGGAAAATCTGGATCGTATAATAGACTCCTCAGACAGGATACAGGAGCGTATGCGCTTCGCCAAGGACTTCCGCAACGTAGGCATAATGAGCCCCGAGTGGCAGAACATCGGCGATATCATGTCACAATTGATATTGACATTGGGTTTCGATGAGGAAATGATAGAGATAAACACCGGTAACTTGGAGGTACTTGCCGATCCTCAGCTGTCCAAGGCATTGGAAAATCTCATGGAGTCAACGCTAGCCGATGACACAGTCACAATCATCAAGATCGGATTCAACATCGTGGACGGTCGAATGCAGTTGGTGTATGAGGACGACGGGAAAGGGATACCTGACAATCACAAAGGCGACATATTCGATGTCTCATCCCCGTTGGGAGCCAACGGGATGTATCTAGTGAAGGAGGTGCTGGACGTCACAAATTTCAACATCATCGAGAATGGCAGACATGGCGACGGCACGCGCTATGAGATTAGCGTCCCCAATACCCATTATCGTCTCAAGGCTTAGACGTTCTTGCTGCGAGCAAGTTCCTTGGTCCTCTCCAACGCGTCAGCGAGCATCTTGTAGCTGCCGATCGTCTCCTCATGGTCGAGCCCCATTATCTCTGCGAACTCCATTGAGCGTTTGCGAAGGCCATCCACGTCACCCACTCCAGTGTCTATGAACAGGCAGCGGGAGTAGCTGTCGAACATCATGTGCAGCAGCTCCATCGGGTCTATCTGGTCGGCGACCGTGTCCAGCCTCAGTTCCTTTATGGAGCCCTCGATCCCCAAGTTGGTCCATCCGGGGGAGTTGTACCAGGTCCCGGCACATTTGCGTCTCTCGTCGGCATAACCCTCCGGCGTCAGAAAGACTCCGATGCAGTCATCGGTGTGGACCATCTCAGCGGGCACGTCGATGTCATCAACCACTCCCATCAGGCTCTGACAGTAACAGTATCCCAGCATGATCGCGTCCACATCGTCCTTGATGGCGTTGGCTCTCTCCACCACAACCTGGCGCATCCTTTCTGGTTCTATGTGTAGGCCGAACTCCAGGAATTCGAGGTGGACCACGTCCTCATCGCCTTCCACAAGGGCCTCGACCTCCTCTTTGAATATGTCGCAGGCTATGACCGCAACCCTCATCGGCATTTTCCTCCTGCGTAGAACTGCCGAGGTTTACCCACGGCGGTTATACGTATCTGCTTCTCAAGCAGGACCTCTCCGTCATACTCCTGGCCGAATCCGAACTTCCGGTCATGGTTCTCAACCTTGATCTCCACTGAATCCGCACCGGCCACACGGGCCATCTGATCGACGTGGGACCTGCCGGTCTCGATAGCATACGCGGCCGCCTCGCTGATGGAGTCGAACTCCCTCTTCTCCAGCGTGGAGAACAGAGTGCAAGGGGGGTCCATAGCGGTACCCATCCCCGTCTTGGGCTTGATGAGTATGTCCATCTTCTCCACCACGCTTCCGGTGATGGCGCCGACGGCATTGCCGACCTCGGCATGCTCCGGAAGTATCAGACGGGTGTCGAACCTCTCGGCGATGGTGGGGAAATATGCTCCAATAGGGGCTCCGATACCGATGAGAGGCTTGTTCAAGGATATCCGGCATCCGAAATCCTTTCCGACGGCTCCGGTTATCGCCTTGTTCAAAAGGTCGTTGGCCACAATGCCATCGGCCTCTGCACCGGTCTCCTCCTGCATCAGTTTCAAAAGAAGTTCCTTGCTGAGCTTCTCGACCACCATGTTCTTGGCTATACGGATGAATTCGTCACTGTCCACTCCAAGGCGTCTTGCTTGCTGGTCTACAGCGATACGGGAAGCCTCAGCGGAGTACTCCACATAGGATCCTTCGGCGTGAAGAAGATCGGTTGGAGTCAGACCCATTCGGGTAATGAGTCCCATCTCCTCCATGCGCTTTACGTTGAAGGAGAACTGATGGATGCCCAGTTTCTCGTTGGCCTCCATGAGGGAGTGCGGGCCCTCATGGAGGAGTTTGAGGAACGCCCTGTCATTATCGGACAGGCCGGGGTCGTTGTTATCTTTCAACAGAACGAAGAACTCAACGTCCTGTATCACGTTGTCGATATCGAAACTCTCGGGGGTGAATCGCGATGCCCTCTGTGCTGCAATCTCGAGACGCTCTATGATGTCCGGGTGCTGTGAGGCACCGATGCACAATGGGATCACTCTCAACGGAGTCAGCATCAGCTTACGTCCGTTGGCCACGAACCTACTGTCTCCCCCTATGCCAGATGTGGATATGTCTGCGGCGAGCACACGGGTCCTGCGACCTCCTATCAATGCGCCCTCGGGGTCCAGTCGGGGATGCCCTCCGCGTAGTATGCCGATGTCGGTGGTGGTCCCGCCCATATCTACGACGATCCCGTCATCCTCGCCGGTCAACATCTTGGCACCGGTCAGACTGGATGCTGGGCCGGACAATATGGTTTCCACCGGCCTCTGTATGGCCACGTTCTCCCCCATCATCGACCCGTCACCCTTGACGATCATCATGGGCGATTCGATACCGAGACTCTCTAGGACCTTCTTGACGGATTCCATCAGATCTGCGATTATGGGTATGAGTCTGGCGTTCATCACGGATGTGAGGGTCCTCTCGTTGAAACCCAGGCTGGAGGACAGCTCATGACCACAAACCACAGGTTTGGAGCAGACCTCTTTGACTATGGATTTTATGCGGTCCTCATGCTCTGGATTCCTGACACTGAGGTATGAGGATATCGCAAAGGCATCCACCTTGTCCGAGTTCTCCTTTATGAATCGGGTGGCTGCGTCCACGTCCAGAGGCTGCGCCTCGTTCCCGGAGAGGTTATGGCCTCCCGATATCCGGGATATGATGTCAACTGGTATGGACCGGTCATAGTCCCTACCGACCACTATAAGAGCAACGCGGCAACCTTTGCCCTCGACGATCGAGTTGGTGGCCAGTGTGGATGACACCGATACCAGTTCAATCTCCGAGAGACGGTCACTCCCCATATGGGCTATCGCTTTCGCGATTCCGATGGAGAGATCGTCCCGAGTGGTCAATG
>SKHQ01000023.1 GCA_007116915.1 Candidatus Methanomethylophilaceae archaeon | reverse complement strand
TCCTACCGATTGACCGATGGTGATATCATCTCTATTTGTGACGTTCAGAACAGACGTCTGGACAAAGGCTTCAAGCTGACGAGGGTGGGTGTCACGGGCGTCAAGAAGCCCATAAGGGTCAAGCGTAACGGCAAGATCGAATTGATCTGCGAGACCTTGGCCTGTGACATCGACGTTTTCGTAGACCTTCCTTCTGACCAGAAAGGATCGCACCTCTCCCGTAACCTGGAGATTATCCGTGAAGTAGTGGACGAAAGTGTCAGGGAGCCTGTAAATGGCATAGAGAACCTGGCAGCATCCATCTGCAAGAAACTTCTGGATAAGCACGAATATGCCAATGTAGGCGAGGTGCAGATAGCTGCTGATTACTTCCGGGAGAGCGAGACCCCTAACGGAAGGGAGACACTGGAGTTCTACCGTCTTTTCGGTGAGGCTATGGGTAAACGCGACGGGGAGACCATTAAGACCATCGGCGTAGAGGTCATCGGGATGACCGCCTGCCCCTGTGCAATGGAGACCGTCCGCTCCGCCCTCGATGACGGCGTGGTGAACGGGGATTTCCCCACAATATCCCACAACCAGCGCAACATATGCACCCTCATGATAACCATGCCTGAGGACATCGATCTGGAGGCCAACGACCTCATAGACCTGGTGGAGAACTCGTTCTCATCTCCCACGTACGAGATATTGAAAAGGAGTGATGAGGCAGCGGTGGTCACCAACGCCCACAAGAACCCCAAGTTCGTGGAGGACGTGGTGCGTGACGTGCTGATGAGAATACTCCTACGCTACCCCTCCCTGCCTGACAACATCGTTGTCATGGTACGCAGTGAGAGTGAGGAATCCATACACAAGCACAACGCTTTCGCTGAAAGGATAACCACCCTGGGTGAGTTAAGGATATGAGACCGCAGGCCATCGCTGTGGATGTGGACGGTACCATTACCGACATGTCCAAGAACCTGGAGTGCAACGCAATGGAAGCGTTGCGCAAGGTCCATGGTAATGGCGTCCCTGTGATACTCGCCACCGGCAACGTGCTGCCCATCGCCTATGGGCTCAGCCGTTTCATCGGCCTCGGCGGCACCGTCGTGGCAGAGAACGGTGGCGTCATATGCCATAATGAGAAGATCGAGGTCATGGGCGACCCGGCGGCACCTCGCGAGGCTTGGGAGCATATAGCGGGGAAGATAGGTTTGGAGAAGCTGTTCACAGACAATTGGCGGGTCTCCGAGGTTGCTCTACGCACCACGGTCGACCCTCAATGGGTGATCGATGAGTTGAAGGACTTCCCGGTGAGCGTTCAGGCCACCGGCTTCGCGATACATATAATGCAACCAACCCATTGTAAGATGAACGGTCTGCGTAAAGTGGCGGAGATGATGGGGATAAGCGTGGACGGCATCGTCGCCATCGGTGATTCTGACAACGACGTGTCCATGCTGAAAGGCTGTGCGAGAAGTTTCGCAGTTGGTAATGCCACCCCCGCCGCCAAGAACGCCGCCACCGACGTGGTCACCGGTAAGCACGGCGAGGGTGTGGTCCAGGCGCTGATGGCCTTGGACCTTTATTGATCAGAGCAGTTTCTTGGCCTCTTCGGTATCGATCTCCAAGGCTAACAGCATGTACTTCAATGCCTTCTTGGCATAGGGTTCACGCGCCTTGGGGTCGTCCATTATCTCTCCATAGCGGGCCAAGACTGAGTGATAGAAGTCCACCGAGAACTCCGACAGATAACGGGCGGCGTTGGGCTCATCCAACTCCGCGGCCTCCTTGTATGCACCCTCCGCCTCGTCATACTTGCCCACGGATATGCAGAACCCGCCATAGGAGCTGTAGTAAACGAAATTCTCGGGTTCGAGCTGGATGGCCATCTTGTAAGCATTGATAATATCGTCATCACTTATCTTGGCACCGAACATGCCACTTGCCATGTTGCCGGTCTCTGCCTTCAGGAACCACACTTCAGCTGATTCGGGGAACTCCTCAGCGGCCTTCTTGAACTTGCTGTAGGCCTTTTTGAAATCCCCTTTCTCCATCTCCTTGTGGCCGTCTTTGATCATCTTTTCTAGGTCTGCCATGCTCTAACCTCGCTGAATAAAGTGGGAGTGTAAGATAAACCTTTGCCAAAAACGCATATCCGCTGTAGCGATTATTAAATAAGGAATGTCGATGTTGGACATCATCCAGCGGAGGATCTTTATGGACAAGGAGACCGTCAGAAGGGTGGCAATGCTGGCCCGTCTTGAGCTCAGCGAGGAGGAGATAGAGTCCTTCACCAAGGACCTCGGGGAGATCCTGGAGCACTTCAGCATGCTGGATGAGCTTCAGGACCTTGACGACTACGGATTCAACCCTGTCGAGGTCATCGATGTGCTCCGCGATGACGAACCGCATCAGGAGATACCTGCTGAGGAACTCCTCCGGGACATGGACACCTACGAGGATTATGTCAGGGGGCCGAGGCTGTCATGAGTTCCGCCCTTTCCATTTCCAAAATTCGCGAGCTGAATGAGGAATACGGGATGTTCTACAGCATTGGGGACGGAAAAGGATTGGATGGTTCTCGTTTCCATTTCTCCGCCAAGGACAACCTGACCACCAAAGACCACCCCACGACCGCGGGCTCTAAGATATTGTCCAACTATCGGCCTCCGTTCGATGCCGCTGCCGTTGAGAGACTTAGAGAGGCGGGAGGCGTGCTGCTGGGAAAGACCAGTATGGACGAGTTCGGGTTCGGTACGTTCTCGGTGAACTCCGCTTTCGAGGTGCCGCGCAACCCCTATGACCGTGATCGTAGCTGTGGAGGGTCGTCGGGAGGGGCGGCCTGTGCCGCTGCACTGATAGACGGCCATCTTGCTTTGGGGGTGTCCACCGGCGGCAGCATATCCTGCCCCGCCGCTTTCTGCGGCGTATTCGGGTTCACACCCACCTATGGCCGCGTATCCCGGTACGGTCTTCTCGATTACGGTAACTCCTTGGACAAGATAGGGATGCTGGCAGCGGATTGTGCCACTATCGCTGAACTCTTTCCGCTAATCGCAGGAGCTGATGAGAGGGACCCTACCAGCTGCGGCCACCCTCCCATGGGAGAATGCCGCATCCCCGCTAGCATCGGGATCCCGTCGGAGTCCATCAAAGGCCTCCCCCCAGGTATACGCAAGTCATTCGATGAGGCCGTCACGAAATTGAAGGACGACATGGGCATAGAGGTCAGAACCCTGGAGATGCCTATGTTCCGTTACGCCCAGCCGGCATACTACATCATCGCTACTTCTGAGGCTTCCACCAACCTCGCCCGTTATGGAGGTATGAGGTATGGTGCCCGGGGCAAGGACCTTGGACTGCACTTCGACCGTTATTTCACATCCGTACGTTCTGAAAACTTCGGTGCTGAGGCCAAGAGAAGGATACTTCTCGGCACATTCACAAGGATGGTGGGGCTTCGTGACCGCTACTATCTCCGTGCACTGCAGGTGAGGCAGGCGGTTATAGAGGAGTATCGCCGAGCATTCAAGGATGTGGATGCGGTCCTAACTCCGACCATG
Organism: Candidatus Methanomethylophilaceae archaeon; assembly: GCA_007116915.1. Lineage (GTDB taxonomy): Archaea > Thermoplasmatota > Thermoplasmata > Methanomassiliicoccales > Methanomethylophilaceae > PWHV01. The sequence continues at coordinate 7,591 of SKHQ01000023.1, read as the reverse complement.
CCTTTCATCGCCCCCCGTTTCAACGAGGTGGCGGGCATGTCAGCCTTGGAAATCTATCTCGCCGACCATCTGACGATACCTCCGAACCTCTCCGGCATGCCCCATTTGAACATACCATGTGGTTATGTCGAGGGCATGCCCGTAGGGATGCAGCTGGTCGCTGACCACTGGGACGAGGGTTGTCTACTCCAAGCCGGAATGGAATGGGGGAAGCTGTTCGAACGCATCAGACCGGAGGCGATGATATGAAGATCGGCCTCGAGATACATGTCCAGCTACCCACACGTAGCAAGATGTTCTGCGCCTGTCCCACCGATGGTGTGACTCCCAACAGCGCCATATGCCCCACCTGCTTGGGGATGCCGGGAGCAAGACCGTCCCTGAACCGGGCCGCCCTGGAGATGGGTTTGAGACTGGCCAAACTCTACGACTGTAAGATTCCGGAGAGGACGTGGTTCTCCCGTAAGACATACTTCTATCCAGACCTCGCCAAGCACTTCCAGGTCACCCAATATGACAACCCGGTCGGCGAGTACGGGGTCTTCGACTTCCGCGGTAAGCCCATACGTATAAGGAGGGTGCACCTCGAGGAGGATCCCGGTCGCATCAAGAGGGTGGGAAGACAGGGGGAGGAGATGTCCTTGGTAGACTACAACCGCAGCGGGATACCTTTGGTTGAGATAGTGACCGAGCCTGACCTCTCTAACCCTGCTGAGGCCCGGCAGTTCCTCTCCGACATGCTGACGGAGATACGTCACACAATCGGGTTGAGCGATGAGAACGAGCAGAGTGTACGTGTCGATTGCAACATCTCAGTGGGCATCGAGAGGGTGGAGGTCAAGAACGTCACCGGCCTCCGCAACATGGAGCGGGCGCTCAAGTACGAATTGGTCAGGCAGACCAAGATGCTCCGTTCCAAGAAACCGATTGTCCGGGAGACGCGTCGTTTCGATGAGGAACGTAAGGTCACACTCCCAGCCCGTAAGAAGGAGTTCGAAGAGGATTACGGTTACATCGGCGAGCCGGACCTGGGTGTTTACAACATCAGGGCCCTCGCTGAATCATTGGATGAGAAGGAGTCGCCCTTGGCCCGTGCCAAGAGACTTTGCGAAGAATACGGTATGGCCGAAGGGACCTCACGCCAGCTCATAAACACCTCCATGGGCCTATGCGACCTCTTCGAAGAGATGGCAGCGGCTGCTGGCACTAAAGCATCCCTTTACCTTGTTACCGATGTAATAAGCTCCAACTGGTCGAAGATAAAGGATCTGCTCGACGAGGATATGAGAGCGGAGATAATCGAGGTCGCTCGGCTCTATTCCGATGCATCCGTTAACGACATCGAGGCCAGACGCCGCCTCCGGGCCCTGTTCTCTGAAGACGAGGTTGCAGAAACCGGCTCAGCCGTCAGGGGAGATCCCAAGCTGCTTGAGGATGCCGTGGAGAAGGCCGTTACCGCCAACCCGGGGATATTTGAGGACTACGCCAAGAACGATAGGGCCGCCAACCGTCTCATCGGAGATGTCATCAACAGTACCAAGGGTGCCTTCTCGTCCCAGGAAATCGTCCTCAAGGTCAAGGAGCGTCTGGAACGCGACCTCTGACCTACTCTTCGAGGTCTATGTCATCCAAGTCGATGTCGTCCATCGCCAGCGACATTATTTGGAGTTCAGATAGCTTCTCGTCATCCACCGGTGTCGGTGAGCCATCGAATGGTGAGTGCATCCTCTTGTTCTTGGGGAATGCAATGACTTCCCTTATGCTCTCCTTACCCAGCATTATGCTGACCATGCGGTCCACTCCCAGCGCTATGCCTCCATGGGGAGGGGCGCCGTAGGAAAGGGCTTCCAGGAAGAAACCGAAGTCCTTCTCCATCCTTTCATCGGAGAGTCCCAGCATACTCAATATCCTCCTCTGGACATCCACGTCATGGTTCCTCAGGGATCCGCTGCCCAACTCAACACCGTTTAAGCAGAGGTCGTATGACTCCCCCTGGACATCGGCGCTCAATTCGCCGACAGGCCTAACAAAAGGATGATGGAAAGCGGTGAGATTGCCGGACACAGGGTCCTTCTCGAACATGGGGCAGTCGATTATCCATAGGAACTGATGGCTACCTTCTTTGATGAGACCCAGATCGGCAGCGAGCTTCTCGCGCAACAGTCCACCGGCCTCTAGGACCTTCGCCCTGGGACCGGCCAAGAACAGTAGGAGGTCTCCCTCTTCGGCTCCCATCGTCTCAATGAGACCCTTCTGGACCTCAGGGGTGAAATATTTGACTATGTTGCTGTCGAGTCCCTTGTCGGTGACCCTCATCCACGTCATCCCCCCCATGCCGTGCCTCTTGATCCAGGATATCAAACGGTCGACCTCGTTCCTTCCCAGCCCATCGGCACCGTCACTGCCCTTGACATTCAGACCGCATATGGCAGAGCCTTTCTTCGATAATACACGCTGGAATATGTCGTAGGGAGCTTCACGGACTATCTCGGTGACATCCGCCATAGGCATACCGAATCTCAGGTCAGGGGAGTCCGTGCCGTAGAGGCTCATTGACTTATCGAAACTGAGGCGCAGGAAAGGAGTCTCTAGCTCCTCGTCGAACAATCCTTTCCATATGTGTGAGACCATACCCTCTATGAGAGTGATTATGTCCTCGCGGTCCACGAAGGACATCTCGATGTCGAACTGCGTGAACTCCGGTTGTCGGTCGGCACGGGAGTCCTCGTCACGGAAGCATCTTGCCAATTGGTAATATCGATCGACACCGGCGACCATCAGCATCTGTTTGAAAAGCTGTGGTGATTGGGGCAGGGCGTAGAAAGAACCGGGATGGACACGCGACGGGACCAGGAAGTCCCGGGCACCCTCGGGGGTGCTACGGGTGAGAAGGGGCGTCTCGACCTCCAGGAACGATCCTGACTCCATGTATTGACGTGCCAATGATATCACACGGTGGCGGAACCTCAAGCAACGGATCATCTCCGCCCTCCTAAGGTCCAAGTAGCGGTAGCGGAGACGGGTGTCCTCGGCCGGAAGGAGGTGCTCCTTCTGCTCCCCTATCTCAAAAGGAGGAGAGCGCGAACGGCTGAGCAACTCCGCATCCTGGATCAAAACCTCCACCTTACCAGTGGGGTTGCGGGAATCCTCTGTGCCTTCCACTCTCTCACGCACGGTACCGGTCACCGATACCACGGACTCTCTGGTGAAACTGTCCAGAGTGGATGCCAGGGCGGTTTTGTCTACACCCTCGTCAACATCCTCAGAGTCATAGACTAGCTGAGTGATGCCGTAGGCATCGGCCAAGTCGAAGAAGAGGATGCCTCCATGGTCCCGGGAGAACCTAACCCAGCCCTGCAGACATACATCCTTACCCAGATCGGTCGAGCACAGCTCCCCACAAGTGTTTGTCCTTTTCATGCAGAATGCCCCAGGTTTCTAATCAAGCAACGCTAAACCAAGGGTGATATTAAACTGTTTTCAGATTGGTCATTCGACCATTTCGGTCTTGAGGACGTGAGGGACGAAGAGCATGGGGTCCTTAACAATGTTCAATATGACCGACGTATTGGTCTTCTTCACACCTTTGATCGCAAGGATTGTCTTGACGACATCGGAGAACTCCTCACGGTCCCCACATGCCACCCAAGCGATGGAGTCATACTCCCCTGTGACGTCAAACACTGATATCACCTGATCGATGTCGGTGACCTTCTTCTGTATCTCGAGGATGTCACCTTCGACATAGATGTGGACCATGGCCATGAACTCATATCCCAACTTCAGGTAGTCGATAACGGCACGGTATCCGTTGATGATCCCTCGTGACTCCAGATTCTTTACTCTTTGTATAAGGGTGGTAGGATGGACTCCCAACCGTTTTGCTATCTGTCTGAAGGAACCTTGGCTGGAGACGCAGAGCTCCTCAACGATCCTCTTGTCCAAATCATCCAAAGTTTCTCCTGCCATGGTCAACCTCTATACATATGTCGATAGAAAATCAGTTCTATTAGATATTTACGCACTAACTATTCTCGAGCCGTTTTTTGAATAAGGGAATCAATAGATAAACCTATCCCGGGGCAATCAGTTTTATGTCCCTGGGGACAATCACCCATGCCATGACCATAAGGCTGTATCAACGTGACCCATATCTGTTCGAGTTCGAGTCCAAGGTTGAGGAGAGGGACGGAGACTGGATCAGACTGGACGGTACGGCCTTCTACCCGGGAGGGGGAGGTCAGGCGAAGGACAAGGGTCGCATTCACGGCTTGGACGTGAGCGACGTCGAGGAGCGCGACGGGCACTTATGGCACCTTGTACCGGGAAACCAATTCATTGTCGGTGGCATGTTGTGGTGCAGCGTCGATTGGGAAAAGCGTTACGATGTCATGAAAGGACACACCGCGGAGCATATGCTTTTCGGAGCCTTGCAACGCATCGAGCCGCAACTACTCCTGGACAAAATCGATATCGCTCCGGAATTGAAGAGACTGACGGTCACCGGTCCACTCACCTGGGACATCGTTGAAGAGGCTGAAAGGAACGTCAACAAGGCCATATGCGAGAACCTTGAGGTGCAGAGGCTTGAGATGGACCGTGAAGAGGCGGAGGAGTCCGGGGTGCGGGCCAAGCTCGAACGCATACACGGTGACACCGTGGACGTTGTGGAGATAGGGGATTTCGACAGCGCCGCTTGCGCAGGGATTCATGTTATGGAGACGGGAGAGATTGGTGCCCTGTTAGTGGAAAGGATGACCTCGGCAGGAGGCGCCTCCTACAATCTGGACTTCGTAATAGGTGATGTCGCGGTTTCCAAATCTTTGGAGTTGTCGCATATAACGCTGCGGACCGCGGATATGCTGGGATGTGCTGTTGAGAACATATTACGCACCGCCTCCAACATCAAGAAGGATGTGGAGGATAGGTCCAGAGCACTGAGTAGACTCTCCAAGCATGTGCTCAGGAATGTCGAGCCCGTTGAATTGAATGGTGTGAAAGTGCATGCGGCGATCGTTCCCGGCATAGCACGTAAGGAACTGATAGAGCGGGCCGAGGATATACGGAACGAAGGCGGAATCGCCATATTGATATCGATTACCGATCAAGCCGACTTTGTGATATCGGCGGCTGAATCGACGGGAGTGGATTGCCGCGGCATTATTGAATCCTGCATCAAACCCATAGGAGGGTCGGGTGGAGGTCGTAAGGAGTTTGTACAAGGCGGGTTCCCAAACCCGTCTAAGGCTGAGTCGGCCCTTGCCGAAATTCTAGATTTTCTGCAATAAGGGAGGTCCTCCGGAGTTTACCGCAGGTCATCTACTCAATGTGAAGGGCATATTGTATAATGCATTAGACATATGTTCATTAAATTTAGATTAACTATACATTTGTAGATGATAGAAACCTTTTTTTAGTAAATTAGTATAACATTCTATCGATGAGCTCTACAAGTGAGCAGTTAACCAAGGAGAGTATCCTCCAAACGATCGAACAAGAGAAGGTCAAGTTCATCGAGATGCAGTTCTGCGACATCCTCGGAGTGGTCAAGACCGTGTCGATCCCCGCCTCACAGGCCGAGAAGGCCATTGATGACGGAGTATACATCGACGGGTCCTCCATAATGGGATATACAACCATAGACGAATCGGACATGAGGACGGTTCCTATCCTCAGCTCCTTCCAGATCTACCCCTGGACCTCGGACACCCCATATAAGACGGCCAGGTTCATGTGCCAGATCTTCGATCACCATGGGAACCGCTTCGATGGCGATCCCCGGTTTGTATTGGAGCGTATGATAGAGAAGGCCGCATCAATGGGATACGAGTACAACGTCGGTCCCGAGTTCGAGTTCTTCCTGTTCAAGCTGGACGCTAACGGTGAACCTGTCGTTGCCCCCAACGACCGCTTTGGCTACTTCGACCTGATACCTCAGGACGAGGGCGATATAGTCAGGAAGGAGATCATGATGTACTTCGACGAGATGGGCTACAACGTCGAGGCCGCCCATCACGAGGTCGCCGAAGGACAGCATGAGGTGGACATGCGCTACGCTGACGCCCTGACCGTCGCCGACCGTATGCTGACTCTGAAGCACGGCATCAAGACCATTGCCCGTAAGCACGGTCTACACGCCACATTCATGGCCAAGCCTCTGTTCGGTCAGAACGGTTCCGGCATGCACGTGCACCAGTCTTTGGTCGACAAGGACGGTAACAACGTCTTCTACGACCCCGATGGCGATTTCCAGCTCAGCAAGGAATGTTGCCACTACATAGGCGGGACTCTAAAGTACGCACGTGAGATGGTCAGCGTTCTGAACTCCACTGTGAACTCCTACAAGAGGCTGGTGCCGGGTTATGAGGCCCCCTGCTACGTCGCATGGGCCAACCGCAACCGCTCCTCGCTGATACGTGTCCCCGCCGCCAGGAAGATGGGTACCCGTATCGAGCTGCGCAACCCTGACCCCACCGGCAACCCCTACCTGATCTTCGCGGTCATGTTGGCCGCCGGATTGAAGGGTATGGAGGACAAGATAGTGCCTCCGGCACCTATGGAGAAGAACATCTTCGCCATGGACGCCAAGCAGCGCGCCGAGTGCGGCATCGAGAGTCTCCCGGGAGACCTTGAGCAGGCGATATCGGCCACTGCCAAGAGCGAGTTCATGAAGGAAGTATTGGGAGACCACGTCTTTGAGCATTACATGCACATAAAGAACGAGGAGTGGGACCAGTACCGGACCTTCGTGACCGACTGGGAGATCCGCAAGTACTTGCACGTGTACTGAGACTCAACTCCGTTCCGAAACCTCTTACCCCTTTTTCCCCTCGTTTAAAAACCTTAATTAATGGTTGCCTGTTATCTGTGAATGTTATGATGCCGGGAATGGGAAAGATGAATCCCCGTCAGATGAAGCAGGCGATGCGCAAGATGGGCATCAGGACCGAAGAGGTCCCGGATGTCCAGGAAGTCATAATCCGCACACCTGACCGGGAAATTGTCATCGAGGTGCCGTCGGTCAGTATCATGGAGGTCCAGGGACAAAAGACATTCCAGATCGTGGGAGACTCTTATGAGAGGGCCCGCGGCGGGGAAGTCGCTGATGAACCCGTGGACGATGAGGACGTGGAACTCGTCATGTCACAGACCGGATGCCCTCGTGAAATCGCTGTCAAAGCACTGAAAGATAACAACGGGCAGCCCGCCGAGGCTATACTCAGCATCATGGCAGGGGGATAATCCAATGTGTCTTGCTGTTCCAGGTAAGGTAATGTCAATAAAGGACGAGCAGGCGGAGATCGATTTCGGTGGCGTGATACGCAGCGCCGATATATCCATGGTCGAGGCGGAGGTCGGGGACTGGGTCTTGATTCATGCCGGTTTTGCGATCGAAAAGCTCGACGAGGAGGAAGCCCAGAAGACCCTGGAGCTATGGAAAGAAGTCCTCGAGCACGATGAAACAACTTTCCGCTGAACCGAAGGGATTAAATATCCCCTTGTGATGACCTGTTTTGGTATGACGGCCATAGCGGCGGGGTCACACCCGGTCCCATTCCGAACCCGGTAGTTAAGCCCGCCCGCGTCCCTG
>SKHQ01000022.1 GCA_007116915.1 Candidatus Methanomethylophilaceae archaeon | reverse complement strand
CACATCATTCTCAACTACCACCGCAAACTGGATGGCGCTGAGGAGCGTCATCGCGGCGATAAGAGCGTGGGTCCCACCAAACGAGGCATAGGGCCTTGCTACCAGGACAAGATAGCAAGAAGCGGTTTCCGCGCCTGTGACCTCTTGGAGAAGGATACCTTGCGTGACAAGGCCCCCGCTGTCCTCAAAATGAAGAAGGAGCTCCTGGAATTGATGGGAGACTCCTGCGAGTGCACTGACGACATGCTCATCGAAAGACTTCTGGGATGGGGCGATACCCTGGGAAAATACATCTGTGACTCCTCTGTCCTGGTCAATGAATCCATCGACAAGGGCGAGAAAGTCCTTTTCGAAGGAGCACAGGGGATAATGCTGGATATCGATCACGGTACCTATCCTTTCGTAACATCATCCAACACCATAGGCGGAGCAATATGCACCGGTGCCGGCGTTGGTCCCAACCGCGTTTCCACCATACTCGGCTGCCTCAAAGCCTACACCACCCGTGTCGGAGAGGGACCCATGCCCACTGAACTCTGCAACGACCTGGGTAAATACATCATGAAGAAGGGAGGGGAGTTCGGCACCACCACCGGCCGCGGACGTCGCTGCGGGTGGTTGGACCTGGTTATCGCCAAGCATGCGGTACGCATCGGCGGCATAACATCCTGGGCGGTTACCAAGCTCGACGTCCTGAACGGGATGGAGACACTCAATGTCTGCACACACTACGAGGTTGACGGGGAACGCATAGATTATTTCCCCGCCTCCTTGAGCAAACTCTCACGCCTGGAACCGGTTTACGTAGAGCTATCAGGATGGGAGGACTGGGGCGAATCCGCCGAGGAAATGGCTGCCAACGGTTACGACGGCCTGCCCAAGGAACTCAAGGACTACGTCTCATTCATAGAGAAGGAGACCGGCAGACCCGCCGATATGATAAGTATCGGCAAGCGCCGCTCGGAGACCATTGACCGGCGTGGCGAGTGGTGGCTCTAGTCCAAAGTGGCGCGGCGGAACAGATGCTCCTTACCCAAGGGCATCGTCGCATCCACACCTACCTTGTAGGTGGTACCATCGGCGCTAGGGTCCAACGATGAACCGGCGGAATCGGGCACCACAAGAAGACGGTTGCCTTGGAAACGGGTAGCCATTGCCCACTCCACTTGACGGTCATCGAATATGTCGATGTCCTGGTCGACGATGATCACATGCTTCATCGACGGGTGACCGCTGAAAGCGGCCATGATGGCGTTCACGCCATCACCCTCCTTGTTCTTGCTGATGGAGACCACACCATTCAACCAACAGCATCCGCCCTCGGTCAGTCGGACGGCGTGGGTGCGAGGGACGGTCTGACGGACAGTGCGGAATATGACCGGCTCGCGGGGCATGCCCATTAGCAGGAAATGCTCGTTACCTCCTGGCTGCAGAAGATGGAACACCGGGTCATCCACATGCATCATGCGGTCTATCTTGATGATCGGTTGCTTGCGTATGTGGTCGTAGGTTCCGGTGATGTCCACAAAAGGTCCTTCGTCGGCCTCATCGAGTGTGATGCGGCCCTCGAAGACATAGTCGCAGTTAGCAGGGACCAGAAGTCCGTTCCCGCCTTTGGCCAGGACCATCGGTTCACCCAGGGCGGACAGTCGCAGGGCTGAGGCCACCTCTAACTCATCAACCTCATAATCCAATGAACTGGCAGCGGCCAGTAGCGCACAGGGGCAGAGCCCCACACATATCGAGATCTTGAGTTCATTACCGGCCGCCTTGGCGGCCTTGTGCATTGTGAATAGGTGACGGGGCACCAACCTAACCGCCAGAGCGTCCTTTCCTATCACCATCATACGGTGGAAGGACATGTTCCTCTTACCCTCGTACTCAGCGATTATGACGCCGGATGTGATGTAACGACCACCGTCCTCAGGAAAGTAACGTGGAATAGGCAGTTTAGTGAGGTCGAAATCATCGGTCACGTTGGCCATCCACTCTCCCTTCTCCACAACCTCGAAGGGCTTGGGGTCGGACATGGCGGACATCAGATGACCCATTAGGTCATCGGTTTCGATGCCCAGGAATCTTGCCATCTTGTCCCGCGTTGAGAACAGGTTCCCGACGGCCTTACCGCCGTTGAGGTCGTTGAACATTACAGTGCGGTCCTGGTCCTCGAGAAGTAAAGCGCTGACCTCGCATGAGTCGGGGTCGACAGCCTTACCGGCGTCGAAGGTGTCCTCTTTCATACGGGTAAGAAGGGCCCTGATTGCCATGGCGGATAATCCCGTTCCCATGTATAATATTGATGGCCTCATCCAAGCAATGCTATTATACAGAGGCGTTCTTCACTTCTTTCGATGCTCGGAGAGGACGTCGAGAGGACCGTGCGGAAATACGCGCTGCAGAACGCCATATTCTATAAAGGCCAGGCCAACCCCAAAGCGGTAGTTGGCAAGGTCATGGGTGAATGTCCCGACCTGCGCAAGGAGTCCAAAGAGCTCATTCCTTTGATCGAGGCCATGGTGGCCGACGTCAACACCTTATCCTTGGAGAAACAGACCTCCTTACTGCAGGAGATGGACTCCTCCCTGATGACCAGGGAGAAGAAGGAGAAGAGGACCGACCTTCCTGAACTCAGCATATCCAGCATAGAAGGCCCCGTGGTCATGAGGATCGCTCCCGGCCCCTCGGGGCCCTTGCATCTCGGTCACTCCCGTGTAGCGGTCCTGAATGACGAATACGTCCGCCGTTATGAGGGCAGATTGATAAACAGGTTCGAGGACACCAACCCCGAGAAGATCGACCCCGATGCCTACCGCATGATCCCCGAGGACTTGGATTGGCTGGGTGTTGAGATTCACGACACCATAATCCAGAGCGACCGTTTCGAACGGTATTACGAAGTTATACGGCAACTCACCGGTATGGGTCATGCCTATGTTTGCATATGCGACAGCGATGACTGGAGGAACGCCAAATCCGCCTGTGAATGCTGTCCCTGCCGTGACCAGCCCGTAGAGGTGCAGTTGGAGAGATTGGACAGGTTGATGTCCTCGCATTACGCCGCCGGTAAAGCGGCAGCGGTGATAAAGACCGCCATAGACCACCCCAACCCCGCCCTACGGGATTTCATCGCCCTGCGCCAGGTGGATCATCCTCACCCTCGCACCGGGGACCGTTACAACATATACCCCATGATGAACCTCTCGGTGGCCATCGATGACCACGACCTCGGACTGACACACGTTCTCCGTGGTAAGGACCATTTGAACAACACCTTCCGTCAGGAATACATCTACGATTATCTCGGCTGGAGGAAGCCGACCTTCATGCATTACGGACTGGTCTCCATACCCGATACGGTCCTCAAGACCTCGGTCATCGGCCGGGGTATAAAGGAAGGACAGTTCACCGGCTGGGACGACGTGCGTACCGGCACATTGAGGGCATTGGCCCGCAGAGGTATCAAACCGGAGGCCATCAGACGCTTCTGGATGGACGTTGGAATCAAACAGGTGGATGTTCAGGTGTCCTGGGACAACCTGTTCGCCATGAACCGCGACATAATCGATTCTCAAGCACAGAGATACTTCTTCGTGCCCAATCCGGTTGCGGTGGACGTTTGTTTCGATGGAGAGGCGGAATCGCACTGCCCTCTACACCCTGACCGTCCCGAGCTGGGACAAAGGAAGCACAGCTTCAGCGGTGACTTCCAGGTCCACATATGCCCTGATGACATGCAGGAGTTGCAGGACCGGGGCATGATACGCCTCAAAGGACTCTGCAACATAAGCCATGGAGAGATATGCCGTCACGCCGGGGATGACATGGGAGTCACCCGCCAAGGTGTGAAAGTCATACAATGGGCACCGCCAGGGTCAATACCGGCAGAGGTCCTGATGCCTGATGGAGGATTGGTAAAGGGTTTGGTGGAACCGGTTTCCGCCGCGGCCGGCGACATGGTCCAGTTCGAGCGTTTCGGCTTCGTCAGACTGGAGCAGGTCGATACCAGGGTCAGGGCCGTCTATGCTCACCGTTAAATCACGGTGAGCACCAGATTTACCGCCCCTCCGATTATTATCGCCGTGGTTATCGAAGCGAATCCGACCATTAGTGCGTTCTTGGCACCGAGTTCTTTCATGAGTACGGCCCAGGCAGCTAGACACGGCATGTAAATGGCCATAACGACACCGAACACGATGAACTGCTGCGGAGTCATGTACAACGACAGTTCGGATATGGTCATGGCCGGCAGCAGAGTCACCAGCATACCCACCGCCAACTCCTTGCGCAGAATTCCTATCATGAACGCTATGATGGTGACCGCCGGCAACCCAAGTATCCCCACGGTGAGGAAACTCATCGGCTCGATGACGAAGTCCAACGCGTCATAGGACAAGAGTATCTCCACGATCACGCTCCCCACCAGAAGGAAGGGGAAGGCGATCATGAAGAAGTCCTTGCTGCGGGAGTAGGTCTTGAAACCGACGTTACGCACGGTAGGCTTCCTGAGCTCCGGTATCTCCATAGCTAGGCAGGTGGGCTCCTTGCGCAACCAACGGTCCATTACGAATCCTAGGAATAGCAGAAGACCCAGAAGAAGGGCGAATATTGCCGCAGCGGCTCCTATTCCCACGAACCTGGAGACCAGACCGATTATGATGGCCATCTGAGCCCCACAGGGGACCGCCATGACGATCAATGTGGAAAGGATCAGCCTCTCCCTCTTGGACCCGGCGGTACGGGTGGCGAGTATGGCGGGGACGCTGCAACCGATGCCCACCAGCATGGGTATGACGGCCCTGCCGTGCAGACCGACCTTATGCATGACCCCGTCGAGCAGAGCCACGGCGCGAGGCATGTAGCCGGAATCCTCCAGCAATGCGAGTATTATGTACCACACCATCACGAATGGGATGATCAGTACCACAATGGCCTCGAAACCCATCGTGACACCGGAGCCGATGGAGGCTCCTAGGTCACCAGCAAGGGATTGTCCGAGGTCTACAAGGACATCACCGACCACGATTTCGAAGAGTTCCTCGAGCTCATGTTCCAGCCATCCTCCGATGATTACGATGGATAGGAATATTGATGCCAGAACGCCCATCAGGATCGGTACTCCGGTGATGGGACGCATGGTCAGGTCCGAGAGCCGGTCCTTGAAGGTCACAGGACCCTTGCGAGGTGTGAGCGTCTCCTTGCGGATACGTCCCGCCTCCCCGTAACGGTCCCGGGTGATGTGTATGTTGATCGATTCCCCATGGTGTTCGCGGAACTCCTTAGCAACCATATAGGCCTGTTCGTTGGCCTTCTCATCGTAGAGGGAGGAAATGTACTCGTTACCCTCCAGCATCTTGAGGATGGCCCCTCGGCTCGGATACCTTCCATCATCGGGAATCAGTTCCTGTAAGGATGAAATGTAATCCTCGATATGCGAGTCATAGCTGACCTTGAAGAGTGACTTGAGCGCCTCGCCGTCGACGATGGCCTGAGCGAGTTCATCAACGCCTTCACCGACCAGAGCTGTAACTGGACAGATGGGCACGCCGAGGATTTCCTCCAGCTTGGCGACATCTATATCGTGCCTCTTCAGGGCGATGTCCATCTGGTTGAGGGCTATTATGACCGGATAACCCAGCTCCATGACCTGGAATGTCAGTACCAGACTGCTCTCCAGACGGGTGGCGTCGGCAACCACGACCACGGCATCGAAATCATTCTCCGCCAGCATGCGCAAGGCGACAATCTCATCCTCGCTCTCTCCGGACAGGGAGTATGCTCCGGGAAGGTCGTGTACGGTGACCTTCGCCCCATCACGCAGGAAGCTCCCCTCTTTGAACTCCACCGTAGTGCCGGGGTAGTTCGAAGCCATGACTCCAACTCCCGTCAGTTTTGTGAAGAGGGTGGACTTACCAACGTTGGGGTTCCCTATAAGTGCCAATTCCATTGTTTTACGGCCGATCTTCATCCCTCCTTGTCGACCATCACCAGAGAAGTGTATTCACGGTCCAGTGCCACCAGGCTGTCCTCCACCTTGACCACCATGGGGCCACGGAGGGGCATTCCGCCTTCGACACGAACGACCCTACCAGGCACAAGGCCCATAGCGATCAGTTTACGGACCTTCTCGGGACTGTCGCAGATTAGATGGGAGATGCAAGCGCTCTCACCATCCTTCAATTCCGATAGTGAAGTTCCACCCAATTTACGATTAACGCAAAGTTCCTCACAGAGGTCCTCACAATCGCATTCATCGGGGGAACCGATAATTCGACATAGTTTACGTGCGGCATCGTCGGAGAAATTGTGCTCTATGCTGCAAGCACTGGAATGTGCACTGTCCACATCACTCCCCAACACCTCAACGAGGAACTTCTCCACCAAACGGTGCTTACGATGCATCCGGTGGGCATGACGGTATCCCTTGCGCGTTAGATTCGCGCCCCGGTATCTCTCATAATCGACAAGACCCTCGTCGGACATCCTTTTGACCATCTCGGTCACACTCGCCGGGCTGACATTCAAAGCCTCAGCGATGTCCGTGGTCTTAGCGGCACCGCCCTCTTTGTTGAGCCTGTATACCGCGAGGAGGTAATCCTCCATATTCGCGCTGACCATGAGAGGCTGAACAGTTTGCCATTATATAAAATTAGGGTAAACTAAAAATCCCTGAATGGCACCAAATCACAACATCCGCACTCGAAGCACATGGTGCTGAAGGTCCTGGTGTCGAGATCGTTCTCTTCCAAGATCTGTTTCTGACCGCGTGCCAGGCGGATGAGCCGGTCTGTATCCACCTCTTTCAAGGTGCCCAACACTTCCTCCAATGCGGTACGGTTGATGTCGTTCACCTTCAGAGGACGTATGCCGGCGGCACAACCCATCTCCGCCAGACGGCGGACTTCGTCAAGGACTTGTTCATCAGTCTCGCCCAGACCGATGATTATGTTCGATGACACCTTGCCACGGCCGAATATCTCCACCGCCGCTTCGATCATGCGGTGTACGAGCGCATGATCCAGGTCAGGACATACTTTAGCGAAGATATCGGCATCAGGAGTCTCAACGTTGATCTTCATCTCATCGGCTCCGGCCTCGCGGAGGTCCCAGATCTGATCCTCATCGTCAACGTACGGCTCCACGCCTATGGTCACCCAAGGTAGTCTCTCTCTTATCAGGGAAACGGTCCTGACCATGCTCTCCACGGTTGCGGCCACACTTCCCACAACTCCGCTGGTCAACGCCACGGATACGAAATCTTCACGTTCGGACGCCTCCGCGACCATTTCGGTTATACTCTCAGGTGTGAGGTTCTTGGTGGCCTCCACTCCGAGTGAGGGGGAAGCACAGAACAGGCAACGGAAATCGCAGCGTTGGTCGAGATTGAAGAAAGCCTGCCCCGGCGAATGGAATATGACCGGTTCGATCTCCACCGACTCGATGAACACCTCACCGGCACGGAGAAGACGCAGCCCGCCCTCGTAAGGTTGCAACTCGAATTCACCTTCATCTGTGCTGATAGGCTTCTTGACCCGCATGCCTGAGAATCTGAAAACAAGGCCCCTCGTTCCGGCACCGGGGCCGGCAGTGGACCTCGAAATACGCACCGGAGGCCTCCAATCATGCGGTATACGCACACCGCCGCCGAGGATCAGTTCCGCCTTCCGCCGTATCATATCCTCTTCCATTTGACACCCTCCACGCCGTCCTCTAGTTGTATCCCCGCCTCCTTGAGACGATCGCGTATAAGGTCGGAAAGATCGAACGCCTTGCGGCTACGCAGTTCCTGACGTACGTCAGCGAGGATGCCGATCACCTTATCCAGCTCCCCATCGTCATCGGAATCGGGGAGTATGCCGAGAACGGCGTCAGTGCTCTCAAGCAACTCCAACGCCGTTTCGGCACCCTTGGCGGACAACTCACCGGATGCCATCATACGGTTCATCTCCCGGGTGAGGTCGAACAACGCCGATATGGCACCGCGGGTGTTGAAGTCATCATCCATGTGCTCATGGAAGGTCTGTGAAGCGTTTTCTATTATGCCGGATGCGTCATCGGCACCGGCGGGGCTGCGCAGATAGGACTGCAGACTACGGTAGGCGTTCCACAACCGGCGCAACGATGCCTTGGTCTCGTCCAGTGAGCCATCGGTGTAGACCAGCGGACCGCGGTAATGGGTATTGAGCAGATAGAAACGGATTGTCTGGGCATCATACTCCTTCAGTATCTCACTGACACGGAAGAAGTTGCCCAGGGACTTGCTCATCTTCTCGTCCCTGACCTGCAGCATACCGTTGTGCATCCAGTAACGTGCCAGGGTACCGCCGGTCACGGCCTCGGTCTGCAATATCTCGTTCTCATGATGAGGGAATATGAGGTCGTTTCCACCACCATGGATGTCTATGAGGTCTCCGAGGCGTTCGCGTATCATCGCCGAGCACTCGATGTGCCAACCGGGACGGCCGTCCCCCCACGGCGATGGCCAGGCTACCTCTCCCGGCTTGGTGGCCTTCCAGACTGCGAAGTCCATGGGATTCCTCTTCTGCGGGTCCTGCATCACATCCCGGGAACCGCCGACCATGTCCTCCAGCTTCTGGTTGGTCAGGCGGCCGTAGTCCTTGATGCGGTCGATGCTGAAGTAGACGTTACCATCCTCGGTGGCATAGCCGTAACCGTTGGCTATGATGTCCTGCACCATCTTCACGATGGCGTCCATGGACTCACTGGCTTTGGGATATATGTCGGCCCGCTTGACATTCAGGGAGTCAACTTCGGAGAAATAGCGTTCGATGTACCGTGCCGAGAGATCCAAGGGATCGACGCCCTCCTCATTGGCGCGGTTGATTATCTTATCATCGACATCGGTGAAATTGGTGACATGTGTGACGTCGTAACCCTTGTGACGGAGATAGCGGTTGACCATGTCGAAGACCACGATGGAACGGGCGTGGCCGAGGTGTATGTCGTCATACACCGTCACGCCGCATACATACATCGATACCTTGCCCTCTTCCAAGGGCACGAAATCCTCCTTGCTGTTGGTCAGTGTGTTGTATATCCTCAGAGTCAAGAGAGTCACGCCTCTTCTTCAAGAAAACCGAGTATGTATATCACTTTTGCCCGTCTTCTAGACGTTCCACCTTCTCCTTCAAGAATATCAACTGGTCGGCCATCTCCTGTAAGGCCTCTTTGACCGGGTCGGGAAGGTCGTCGTGCTTCAACGCTTCGTCGACCCTTATCCCTCCCATCTTTATGACCTTGCCCGGTATACCTACCACGGTGGAATTGGGCGGTACGCTCTTGACGACTACCGATCCGGCGCCGATGCGGGTGTTGTTGCCGATGACGATGTCACCGAGCACGGTGGCATTGGCGCCGATGACCACGTTCTCCTCAATGGTAGGGTGCCTCTTACCCTTCTGTGAAGACACGCCACCCAGAGTGACACCTTGGAAGATGCATACGTGGTCCTTGATGACTGCAGTCTCTCCGATGACCACGCCGCTGGCATGGTCGATGAACACATCTTCGCCTATGGTGGCGGCGGGGTGAATGTCAGCACCGGTGAGTACCCTCCCGATGTAATTGAGTAAACGGGCACGGCGATAGTTGCCGCGATGCCATTGAGCATTGCTATGACGATGGAAGCGGATGGCATGATAACCCTGACTGAACAATTTGGCGTCCTTCTCGTCCCTGACCGCGGGATCGCGGTCCATGACCGCTTTCAGATCGCGTTCCTTACTCATCCTCATCATCCTCGAATATGCCTGTGCTCATATAACGCTCCCCGCCATCGGGAAGCACTGCTAAGACGGTCCCGGCTCCCATCTCCTCAGCCAGTCCCAAGGCGGCATGTACCGCCGCGCCTGAGGATGGACCGACGAACAACCCCTCTTCGCGGACCATCCTTCTGACCGTCTCCCGGGCATCCTCGTATCGCACCGTGCGTACTTCATCAATGACACTGCGGTCGAGGAGTTCGGGAATGAAATTGGCGCCGATGCCCTCTATCTTATGCGGACCGGAGCGCCCCTCGCTTACCAACGGGCTCTCAGTCGGTTCCACCGCTATGATCCGTACCGACGGTTTGTAGTTCCGCATCGCCCGGCCCACGCCGGTGATGGTGCCGCCGGTGCCTATACCCATGACAATGGCGTCAACGTCGGGAAGGTCGCGGAGTATCTCGGCTGCCGTACCGGTGTAATGGGCCAGCTGATTGGCTGGATTCGAAAACTGGCTGGGCATGAATGCGTCATGGTCCCTGACCATCTCCTCCGCCTTGCTCAAGGAGCCGGCCATCCCATCGGTAGCCGGTGTTAGAACTAATTCGGCACCCAAAGCCTTGAGCAGTTGGCGCCTCTCCCGGCTCATGGACTCCGGCATCACTATCGCCAGGCGGTAACCTTTGACCGCCGCGACCATGGCCAGACCTATGCCGGTGTTTCCCGATGTCGCTTCCACTATGAGGCCGCCGGGCACGAGAAGGCCTCGAGCCTCGGCGTCCTCAACCATGGCCAGGGCGGCGCGGTCCTTGATGGAGCCCATGGGGTTCATGGACTCCAATTTAACGAATAGTTCCGCATCACCTCTGGGACGTACGCGGTTTAGACGCAGCACCGGCGTCCCGCCGATGCACTGCAGCACGTTGTCCATGGGCATTGTCGTAGTGGGATATCAGCGCATCAATCCAGCGGCGCGGAGTTCAGCGGCTATCCGGTCCACAGCCCTGACAACGTCATTGGGGACCTTGGCGCCGGTGCACACCATCTTACCACTGCCGAACAGGAGCACGACCACCTTTGGGTCATCGAGACGGTAGACGAGACCAGGGAACTGCTCAGGCTCATACTCCACCTTCTCCAGTCCGAGGGTGATGGCTACGGTGTTGAGATTGATCTCCTGTTCCAGATCGGAGGAGGCGACGATGTTCTGAACCATTATGTCAGGTTCTATTTGAATGAATATTCCTGCCTTCTCGATGTGTTTGGCTACCTTAGCGATAGCCACTTTCACATCGTCGAGACTCTTGGCCCCGGTGCACACTACCTTACCGCTTCGGAAAAGGAGTGTCGCGGTCTTGGGCTCCTTTAGTCTATAAACTAGCCCCGGGAATTGTTGGGGGTTGTACTCGGCGCCGTCCAGGGCAAGCTCTATCGCCCGGAGGTCGAGTTCCTGACCGAGGGACGTTGATGCTACTACGTTCTCAATTTTCATCTTTGCCATCAGTTCACCTTTCCCGGTGTATTTATAAAGGT
>SKHQ01000019.1 GCA_007116915.1 Candidatus Methanomethylophilaceae archaeon | reverse complement strand
TGAGGGGGGTAGGCCGCTGTGGCTAAGGGGTATAGCGACGCCTTGGTAAGGCGTAGGTCGCGGGTTCAATTCCCGTCAGCGGCTCCACCTTTTCATCCTATTCTTGCAGACGTGGCTTTGCTTCAGGAGTCATCCTACTTGGATGTTCATCCTCACATCCGGTAGAAGACGAAACCGGACCATATCTTGGGGAAGAAGTAGGTGCTCTTCTTGGGCATCCTCTTCCCCGCGCCGGAGATCTCCCACACCTTGTCGAGACTGGGCGGGTTGAACACGATGGCCAGGTCATGGTCCTCATGTTTCATGCGCGTCTTGGCCTTGGAGTTCTCAGCCTCGAAGCTGACCTCGACCTTGCCCTGGTCATATCCCAACAGACCTTTGATGATAATCTGCTGGGCGATGAAGGTGTCCAGCGATTCCAACGGATCATCCTGTTTCTCGGCAAATATCGCCAATGCCTTTCCGGAACGGAGGATGATGCCCATGTCAGCTCCTTGGTTCAGGTGATAGTCCATGTCATCGGTGTCCGGGCAGTCGATGACCTCGAACATTTCCCGCAGCTGTGAGATGAACTCGTCCTCAAGGAATTCCTGACATCGCAACAGGCGATGGGTGGGCCAGATGACCAGTCCCGGATCATTGGAAGCGACGAGCGTAGCCATCACGTACTGTTTGCTCTCCACGTCAGGATTCTCTTCGCCGTAGTTGCAGGCGGTCTCGAAACGGTGATGCCCATCGGCGATGAGGATACGCTGATTCTCCAATGCGGAGGATATCGATGCCACCAGTGCTTCGTCGTCTATCACTGAGAAACGGTGTGTGACGCCTTGATCGTCAACCGTTTCGTAAACATTCCTGGCGCTTGATGATATCTTTGCTTGCAACTCTTCGTCCAACCCTTCGGATATGCCGAAAATGGACTCGCTGTGAGTCTCGGTGTCGCGGAGAAGGTTCAGACGGTCCTCCTTCACTTTGGGGAATGTCTCCTCATGGGGGATTATCATGCCCGTAGAGTATGGCTCAGTGCCTAATGCACCAACGATACCGGATCTTATATACTCCTCGCCCCCGCTCTGGAACACCTGCTCGTAAAGATAGAACGAATCATTATCCTGAGACAGCATACCACCCTCAATCCAGGAGTCAAGCTCCTGACGGGCCACATGGTAGCGGCCGTCAACAGGTTTGAGGGTGATCCTGGTGACGTTATGGGGGTTGGATTGCAATCCACGCAACTCATCAGAGGATATCACATCATATGGGGGGGAGATTCGTTCGTCGATGCTCTCTCCGTCATTGAGGACGGGCCTGTATCCGGGGAACGGTCTGAACCTTACCATTTGAACTCTCCAAGGGGCTCTGCTTTCGCTTATACGCAAATCAATTAAATAGATTGTCGAGGGCTAGATTCCCGGATGTGAACTCTGTGAGCGCTAGTCTTCTACGCTAGGATCAAACGGCCAGGCGGCTATATGGTAAGTCGGAGAAAGTCTTCAATCAGCCATTAGATTAATAACGCCATGAATTAAATTACGGTCTATTCGTTTTTGTTAAATAGGATAGCGTTATTTTTTATTAACAGTAAAAGGGAGAGGTAATAATCTACGTAAACAACATCAAGGACATCGAGGGTCTCACGGCCGAAGAGAAGGAGGACCTGTACGAGGTCGTAGAAAAATTCCCCTTCCGCACCACGGAGTATTATCTTTCATTGATTGACTGGGATGATCCTCTGGATCCTTTGAAGATGATAGCCGTCCCCACCGTCCCTGAGCTTTCAGGCGGAGGATGTCTCGACCCTTCGGGGGAGAGCGATTTCACCAAAGTCCCGGGATTGGAGCACAAGTACGAGCAGACTGCCGTACTACTGGTCAGCAGCACCTGCGCCAGCCTGTGCCGTTATTGTTTCCGGAAACGTCTTTTCATGGATGACCACGACGAGTCCCCACTGGATATGAGCATGGCTCTGGACTACATAGCATCCCGTCCGGAGATAAGCAACGTCCTGGTCACAGGCGGAGACCCGCTGATGCTGAGCACCCGCAAATTGGACTCGATATTAACCAAGCTGAGGGAGATAGACCACGTTAAGATAATCCGCATCGGCACCAAGGTCCCGGCGGTACATCCCCATCGTATACTGGACGATCCCGGTATCGCGGAGGTGATAGCCAAGCACATCAGTAGCGACAAGAGCATCTACGTGATGACCCAGTTCAACCATCCCCGTGAGATAACCCCTCAATCCAAAGCAGCGGTGGAGATATTGCAGAATTCAGGCGCCGTGCTGAGCAACCAGACGCCGATACTGAG
Source organism: Candidatus Methanomethylophilaceae archaeon (assembly GCA_007116915.1). Taxonomy (GTDB): domain Archaea; phylum Thermoplasmatota; class Thermoplasmata; order Methanomassiliicoccales; family Methanomethylophilaceae; genus PWHV01. The sequence continues at coordinate 754 of SKHQ01000019.1, read as the reverse complement.
GAAAGTCAACGCCAACCCGTACACATTGGCGGAATTGATGAATGAACTGTCTTTCATCGGAGTGGCACCGTATTACGTGTTCCAATGCCGACCCACGGTGGGCAACCGTCATTTCTCGGTGCCCATAGAGGAGTGTTTCCGCATCGTGGAGGAGGCCAAGGGCATGTGCTCCGGCCTTGCCAAGAGGTTCAATTACGTGATGTCCCACCGCACCGGTAAGATCGAGGTTATCGCGGTGGATGAGGAGAAGATCTACATGCGATACCATCAGGCCGCCAAAGCATCCGATGCCGGGCGCACCATGGCGTTCCCCTGCAATCCCAACGCCTTGTGGCTGGATGATTATCAGGATGCCGACGTCTGAACATGTCAGCCGTCATAACTCGATAGAATAATATTAAATTTGTACAATCGTTATCAAGGGCATCAAAGGGCACCATCTCAACCTTGCCCCTGACCGTAAGGCAGTCTCACCGGTCATCGGGACCATTCTATTGGTTGCTATAACCGTGGTTCTTTCTGCCACCCTTTTCACCGCATTATCCTCCATATCCATTCTCCCGGAAGGTGATGATGCGGAGAGGGGTTTCCCCGACCCTCCGGAGGAATTGTTTTTTGGTCCCGGCACAGGCACCGAGTCGGATCCATACAGAATATACAACCGTCAGGATCTAGAGAACGTTTCCAATGAGTTGGACGCCCACTATAGGATGATGCGGGATATCAACCTGTCCGACTCGGAATGGTCGCCTCT
>SKHQ01000026.1 GCA_007116915.1 Candidatus Methanomethylophilaceae archaeon | reverse complement strand
TTATGAACGTCAGAGACCGCATCCAACAGCTCAAGGAGGAGAAGGGGGCTGTGGTGCTCGCCCATAATTATTGCCTCGATGAGGTGCAGGAGATCGCCGATTTCGTCGGCGATTCATTGGCTCTGTCCATAAAGGCCTCCGAGGTCACCGAGCCGATGATAATATTCTGTGGCGTCACGTTCATGGCGGAGAGCGCCAAGATCCTAAACCCGGATAAGAAGGTCATAATGCCCGAGGGCGATGCCGTATGTCCTATGGCCAACATGTGCAGCGCATCACAGTTGGAGGATGCCAAGCAAGACAGGCCCGGAGCAAAGGTAGTCGGTTACGTGAACACCAGCGCCGCATCCAAGGCCAAGATGGACATATGCTGCACATCGGCGAACGCCGTCAAGGTGATAGAGTCCTTGAAGGGCGATGAGATAATATTCGTTCCCGATCAGAACCTCGGAGCCTATGTGGTAAAAAAGACCGGCGTACCGATGCACTTATGGGAAGGGTTCTGCCCCACACACCAGGCGTTCACATCACAGATGGTGGAGGACATGAAGGCCGAGTTCCCCGGGGCGGTCGTGATGGCCCATCCGGAGTGCCGCATGGAGGTCCTGGAGATGGCGGATATGGTCGGTTCCACCTCCCAGATGTTGGCTTATGCCGCGGAGTCCAAGGAAAAGGAGTTCATCGTACTCACTGAGCGCGGTCTTCTCCACCGTCTGCGCCGGGACAGTCCGTTGAAGAAGTTCCACGCCCCCGACGTCGCTGTCTGCCCGCCAATGAAGATGACCGACCAACGGTCGGTCCTTAGGGCATTGGAGAGCGAGGGTCCCGAGGTGGAGTTGGATGAAGATGTCCTCAAGGCCGCCCGTCGTCCTTTGGAGAGGATGATCTCGCTCAGATGAGCGAAAGCAGACCGTCACTGAGGAAATAGACTCCGAAGAACAGCATTATGCCGCCGGACACTATGGCGGCCCATTTCAGCCGTCCGGAATTTACACGGTCGGCGGTCGCTGACATGGTCATCGATATCCCCTGTAAGCACAACAGGTCGACGCTTAAATGGACAACGATGAAAGTGGGGAGCATCCAAAGGCCGAACGTAGTGCCGGTGGCTATGAGTGCCGCACCGACAGTGGCCCACCACAACCACCAATAGGGGTTGGAGACGCTGGTGATAACCCCGAGTGCCACCGTTGACCCTCCGCTCGAGGCGGCGACCTTCATGATTGTATGGCGATCCCGCAGGGCTTGAAGGCCGGTGATGATAAGCAGCGAACCACCCAATACCGCTATCACGGTTATGACGTCGGGGTTGTTGAGCTGATCGAAACCCAGGAATAGTGCGGCGATGAGTGGTATCTCCACCATCGCATGGCCGAGAGAAACCCGGGCGCCAGCGAACCTGTCACCCACCCCCCTGCCGATGACAGCCGCCATGGTGGGTCCGGGCATCAGGACTCCACTGAGCGATATCAGAACGACCATTATCAGGAACAACGCCGCACCGTCTACCATTGAACCGCGAACACGGTGGCCGCTCTTAATGTTAAGGGTAAAGCTTTAATCAACGGCCAGCGCTGGAGAGACGAGGAGGCCGGATGAGGAGAAACTGGGCTGACAGATGATGAGCCCTATGAGTGCTGACGGCCCCTCACTCCTCTGACCGCAGGAACTCCAGGTAGGAAATGAACGATGATAGTTTCATGCCGTCCTTCCAACGCATTATGTAATTGCCGTTCCCGTTCTTCTCCATCTCCGGTATGTGTCGGGCGATAAGGGCGTGCCTGCCCTTGAGGCCGTTGTCACGCGGTAGTGAGAAAAGTCGCCAAGGATCGCCACGGAAGCCCTTGAGTCGGAATGCGTATACCGGTATCAGACCCGCATTGCTGCAAGCCTGGGACATGCGGTCTGCCTGCTCCATCAGCTGCGGACCTTGGCTGAAACGGAGGACGTCGTGGATGGAAGATTTAACTTCGATGGGGAAGGAGATGTCCCAGCGCATGGCCACCAGGTCCGAGCCTAATGAACCGGCGGCACGTACCACCATGAACGGGTTCTTGCTTATCGAGTTGTAACCCTCTTTCTCCTCGAGCGAACAGCTCTTCAGCATCCTATGCAGCGCCTTCTCCTCGGCGCTGAGGATGTTCTTCAGCTCACGCTCGTAGTTGTCGCCCATGCCACTGAAACGTAGTGGCGATTAAATATCCTTGACCCAGGGTCCGCTGAAAGTGTTCAGGGTGATAGACGATGCATGTCACGCGGGAACAGGATAGCCTCACGGATGTTCCCTAGATCCAGCATCTTCACCAAGAGCCTCTCCACGCCGATACCCCATCCTCCATGCGGAGGCATACCGTAGCGGAATGCGTCCAGGTATGATGAGAATGAGGCAGGGTCAAGGCCCTTCTCCTCCAATCGGGATACGAGCACGTCATAGCGATGCTCCCTCTGACCTCCCGATGATATCTCCTGTCCCCGGTAGTCGAGGTCGAATGAGTGCGAGTAAGGAGTACCTTCCTTCTCCATGATGTAGAACGGTTTCTCCACGGTCGGGTACTCCATGATCCAATACATGTCGTAACCTTCAGCCGCCATGATATCTCCGATGACCTTCTCCCCCTCGGTTCCGAGGTCATCACCATCTTTGATATCCATGCCTGCCTTCTGCAGGCGTTCGATGCAATCCGAATAGGTGAGTATTGGGTATGGCGCCTTAGGCAGGGTGATCTCCTTTCCTAGGGTCTCGAGATGCTTACCACCGCGCTCAATCATACCGGCTATTGTGTGCTGCATGACGGCCTCCATGACATCCATCACATCTTTCTGATTCTCGATCCAGGCCATCTCCCCATCGAAGGATATGAACTCGGATACATGCCTGACGGTGTTGGAATGCTCAGCCCGGAATGCGGGAGCCATCTCCCAAACACGGTCCATGCCGGTGGACATCAGCATTTGCTTGTACAGCTGCGGGCTCTGCGCCAGGTAGGCCTTCTTGCCGAAGTATTCGACCGGGAAGAGTGTTGCCCCCCCTTCGGCTCCGGATGCGACCACCTTGGGTGTGTGGACTTCACTGAAACCATGCATCCTCATCGCTTCAGCGATGAGTTCGCATAATAGCGATTTCAAAGAGAACACCGCCCTGACCTCCGGTTTGCGCAGATCCATGAAACGGCTATTGAGACGGGTGTCGAATTCCACGTTGACCTTGTCCACGACTCCCAATGGAAGCGGGCTTCCGGCGATGGAGTGGACCTCAAGCGCTGAGGGTATGAGTTCCAGACCAAGTTCGGTCTGGTTGCTCGCCTTGACTTCCCCGCTCACCGAGACAACCGTCTCACGCGGTAGGGTGGTGAGTTCCTCGAACAGGGCGGGGTCCACCTTCTTCTTGGGGGCGGTCACCTGCAATGTACCGAAGCGGTCACGTATGACGATGAAGGATATGCCGCCTAGATTGCGGATTTCCTGTATCCAACCCTTGACGGTCACTTCGCCGTCCTCTATGCCAATGGTCGCGGTGTCTTTTACTGGGAAGGCCATGTTAACGCCGCGTCTATAGTCAACCAAGATAAAAAAATGATGGTCAGCCTAGAATCACTGTCTTCCATTCCAGATAAGAGTCCAAAGACTCGGTGCCATTCTCGCGACCAAGGCCGCTGTCGCCGACACCGCCGAAGGGAGCCTCCACCGGCACGCGTAGATGGGTGTTCACCCACACCATCCCCGACCTGAGTTCCTTGATGCATCTCCGCACCGTACCCAGATCCTGTGACCATATCGATGCGCCCAGTCCGTATGGGCTATGGTTTGCCATCTCCAGCGCCTCGTCCAGACTACCAACTCTAACAATCGGGAGAATAGGTCCGAAGAGCTCTTCGCGCATCATCTTGGCATCAGGGTCGGCATGATCGACCACCGTTGCCGGGAAGAAGTACCCTCTCCTGTCCAGGGCGGTGCCTCCGCACAGGACCTTGCCATGCTCTTTCTCATAGAGGTCCTGCATGAACTCCGTCATCGCTTCCTGTTGCGAGGCGTTTACCAACGGCCCTAGACGTGTTCCGGGTAGGAGGCCGTCGCCTGCCGTCAGCGCCGAGGCCTTGCTGACCAGCCTCTCGACCAGATTGTCAGCCACATCGTCCATTACATAGAGCCTCTTCAAGGAGGTGCAGGCCTGTCCGCAGTTATAGAAACGGGCGGCAATGATACCATTCGCGGTCTTCTCGATATCCGCATCGCTGCATACTATGGCTGGGTCGCTGCCTCCCAGCTCCAGTGTGAGCCTTTTCAGGGTCGGTGCCGCGATGCCGGCCACGCGTTTGCCGGTGGAGGATGCGCCCGTGAACGAGAGTTTCCTCACGGCGGGATGGGATGCCAACGGCTCCCCGGTCTTGATTCCACTGCCGGTGACCATGTTTACCGTACCCTGCGGAATGCCGGAATCCTGCAGTATCGACGCCAGGCGAAGACAGCACAAGGGGGCGTCGCTGGCCGGTTTTATAACCAATGTGTTCCCGGTGACCAATGCGGGGGCGGTCTTCCAGGCCATGATGAGGACGGGCATGTTCCAAGGGATTATCGCCCCGCAAACGCCCAGTGGTTCTCTGAAGGTCAGACCGTCCCCGATACCCTGAAGATCCAGGGTCTTGCCGTGTATCGTCCCCGATATGGATGCATGATAGTCGAGGACGTTGGCGAATCCCAGCAACTCGCCTTTAGATTCCGACAGGGGCTTCCCCTGTTCCTTCGTCAATAATACGGCCAACTCATCAACGGAAACCCTGACCCGTTCCGCTGCCTGGCGAAGGGCCCGTCCCCTCTCCCGTGCTGGAACGGCCGACCATGTACGGAAAGCGTCATGGGCGGCATCCACTGCTGCCGAGATGTCGTTGGCATCTCCGGATGGTACGGTATCGACCGTGGTCAGATCGCTGGGGTTCATGACCTTGATGTCATCACCGCCGGAACCTTCCGACCATGCCCCTCCGATGAGCATCTTCATGATGATGAAATGACATCACAAATATATTACCCACTCTGTTCCCGTAATCATACTGGCTAATGTCCATGTATCAAACCTTTTTATAATATCCATGCATTGACTTTTCCAATTCATAACGCTGAGTGGATTCAATATGACTGACAAAATTACTGTATCAGTGATAAAGGCCGATGTAGGTTCCGTTGTCGGACACTCTCGACCGCACCCTTCTATGATGGAAGCAGCCAAAGAGATCCTGGCAGAAGGGGTTAAGACCGGATGCCTTGAGGATTTTTACGTCACCCGTGTCGGAGATGATATAAATCTCCTGATGTCCCACTACAAAGGCGAAGGCAACTGTGATGTGCACGAGTTGGCATGGAATGCGTTCATGTCCGCTACGGAGATCGCCAAGAAGATGAAACTCTACGCCGCCGGTCAAGACATCCTCTGCGATGCTTTCAGCGGTAACATCAAGGGCGCCGGCCCCGGTGCCGCCGAGATGACATTCGAGGAGCGGGGCTCCGAACCGATGCTGTTCTTCATGGCTGACAAGACCGAGCCCTCGGCCTATTCGCTTCCTCTGTCCCGGGTATTCTTGGACCCCTTCACGACCACCGGCCTGGTTATAGACCCCCGGGCAACGAAGGGTTTCGACATGGAGATCCACGACGTCGTGGACTCCAAGAAGGTAACGATGTCCTCTCCGGAGGAGACTTACAGCATGCTCACCCTTCTCGGGGACACCACCCGTTACGCCATAAAGAAGGTCGAGAGCCGCGCTGGTGCCGGGACCGCTGCCGTGGTCAGCACTGATAAGCTGAACCTCACTGCCGGTAAGTACGTCGGCAAGGACGACCCGGTCTGCGTATGCAGGTGCCAGAACGGACTCCCCGCTGTCGGCGAGTACCTCCAGCCCTACATGAACACCATGCTGGTGGCAGGATGGATGCGTGGTTCCCACTACGGTGCATTTTACCCTTGTGCGGTGGAGGATTCCGATCCCACCTATTTCGATGGCCCGCCGCGTATCTGCTGCATAGGTTTCCAACTCAACAACGGTCGTTTCCAGGGTCTGGAGCCATACGAAGCTCCCGCCGGGGACCGCATACCCATCGACTTCTTCGCTGGAGAAGTATGGAACGAGGTGCGCACCAACGCCGTCAAGGCCAGCATGATGATGCGTGGTCACGGACCGTTCATGCCCGCCATCCTCGGTCCTGATGAGATGGAGTACACCAGCCGCCCCGCGGTGCTCGATGCTTTGAAGGAAAGGTGCATGCGCCTTGACTGAGATACGTCTGCCAACCGTCATTGTTAACTTCAAGGCCTACACCGAGGTGGATGGCCTGTCAGCTTTGCGGATGGCCGAGATCTGCTCGGCCGTGGCCGAGGAGACCGGTGTCTCCATCGCAGTGTGTCCGCCCATGGCGGAGCTGGGGGCTGTGGCGAGGTCGGTGGACATACCGGTGCTGTCACAGCACGTGGACTCCCGAAAACCGGGATCGGCCACTGGTTGGGTCACACCATCCATGGTCGCCGCCTCAGGAGCCATAGGCTCACTCCTGAACCATTCCGAGCATCGTATGGTGCTTTCGGACATCAAGGAAGCCGTGTACATGTGCCGGGATGCGTCCCTGATCAGCGTGGTTTGCACGGATTCCGTTGAGACCTCCGGTGCAGCGGCATTCTACCGTCCCGACTTCATTGCCGTTGAACCTCCGGAATTGATCGGCGGGGACATATCCGTCACCACCGCCAGCCCGGAGGTAGTCTCCAACGCGGTGGATGCCGTGCGGTCGGTGGACAAAGGCGTCGCGGTTCTCTGCGGTGCCGGTGTCAAGACCGGCGAGGATGTGAGTGCCGCTCTCGAACTGGGGGCTTCCGGTGTACTGTTGGCTTCCGGCGTGGTCAAGCACAAAGACCCCCGTGAGGCCCTGCTCGGACTGGTCTCGAAGATTTAAACTGATTGTAGTGCCGGTCCTGATATGCCCTCTGGGGCATGGATGATGGATGCGGGCTTTTCCATTTATTCTCATAATACTATTGTTGCTTCCGACACTGGGAGCCGCCCCTGTTTCCGATCAAGGGCGCGACCTCAGAGGCGACATCCTCATAACCGCCGTGATGCCGGTCCATAGTTCGGAGTTCGTCATCATCAGCAACGTCGGTCAACACGTACATGACCTCGGCGGCCTGACGGTCACTGACGGTGAGGGATTTCTGACAATACCGGCGGGGACCACTCTTCCACCGGGAGGGGAGTTGGTGATAGCCAGCGGAAAGCAGACTTTTTTGGATATGGAAGGAAGGCGGCTCTTGCTCATATCCGACATGGAACGACGCGGAAGCTTCATCCTGGCCGACAGGGGTGATTGGGTTCATGTGATGGACGGGGACATGGTCATTGACACATTCGTGTACGGTGACGTCGACCGTCTGTTGCCGGGATGGGACGGCCCTCCATTCCCGAAGCTGGGCAGATGTTCCATGGCCGTCAGGATCCCAGGTGTTGACACCGACACCAGACATGATTGGTATGTGTCGGTCCCCGGCCGTTCGAACTTCCCAGTCACCGATCATCTTGCCGAAGTGCATGGATTCACCTTCCCTGAGGATGGTTTCAGTACCATCATGCGGGAACTGCTCTCCGCCCGGCACAGCATATCCGTTTCGCTATACTATTTGGATAACATGAGCGTCATGGCCCTATTGGCTGACATGGCCCGTTCCGGTGTCAGAGTGGACGTACTTATCGAGGGAGCTCCCGTGGGTGGAATCAACGAACGCACGGCATCGCGGCTGATGGCCATGGCTGAAGCCGGCTGTGACATACGGTTGCTCAGGAGCGCTGACGGCTACAAGAGATACGACTACATGCACGCCAAGTATGCCGTCATAGATGATGTGAAGGTAGTGGTGACATCCGAGAACTGGAGGACTTCGGCTTTCGAGTCCAACCGAGGCTGGGGGGCGGTGTCTTACAGCTCATCATTGGCGGCTTTTATGATGGATTTGTTCCGATCGGACCGGGATGCTGAAAGACACGATTCCCATTGTCTGCGAACGTATTATTCATATCTTCAGCCGCAGACCCTCATCCCGTTCATACCCGAACTGAATCATTCTGTCGGCACCCACATGGCCATCATCACACCGATAATCGGCCCCGACCATGGTGATGGATGGTTGAAGGCCCTGTTGGATGATTCTCTGGAACGCGCCTATTCCCAACAGTTCTATGTGCAACCAACATGGGTCCATGGCGACAACCCTCTGCGATGGATGAGGGACGCCGGCGATAGAGGTGTAGATTCCCGTCTGCTTTTGGATTCCACATTCATGGGCGATTCCCAGGGTAGGAACACCCTGGTGGCAGCATCGTTCGACGCGTGGCAAGGATGTCAGGGAAGACTTTGGGACGGCGGTCGGCCGTATAGTCTGCAACACAACAAAGGTCTGGTGATTGATGATACGGCAGTGGTCTCCTCGTTCAACTGGGTTGATGCGTCCTTTCAGAAGAATAGGGAGTTGGCATTCCTGATACGTTCCGAAGTGGTCGCAGAAAGCTTCGCCACGTTTTTCCAGGAGGATTGGTCGATAGACCCTTACCCTCCGGTGGCAGTGCTTGATTGGGAGGATAGGGAGTACCGTGAAGGGGAGACAGTACTATTGATGGCCAATCGTTCCTATGACAACGTTGGTATCGACAGATACCTGTGGGACCTCACCGGTGACGGGATCTTCGAGAAGGAGGGCAGCCATTTACTACATGTGGCTAAAGAGGGCGTATGGAACTGCACACTGCGGGTGGTCGATGCCGAAGGGAATTACGACGACCTGAGTTTCATGATGGTGGTGGAAGGATCCGATGACGTCATTGGTCTCAGCTATCTGCCTCTGGCCGGTGCGTGTCTGCTTCTAGCGGTTCTGCGTGTCCGTTCCATGTTGAAAACGTTGAAGGAGGACGTCACTCCTTGATGAATATCTCTCCATCCTGGATGGTAATGGGGAATTTCTTCAGGTCCTTGGCCTTGCCGATCAATGGTATCGCGACCTGTTTGGTCACCTCTCCGCTGCGAAGGTCATAACGGGCACCGTGGATGGGGCACTTCACCGAGCCGTCGATGACCTTGCCGAATCGTAACGGTCCCTTCATATGCGTGCATCGCCCCTCTAAGACATTGATATCCCCATCCATCTTGCTGATCAGGTAATAACCATTATCGGTCTTGACACCCAAGGTGCCGTTCTCCGGCACATCTTCAACCTTAGCCAATCTTGTCCTCGGCATATACTCACCTCGATGATATTTGCATATCCGAGGATAAAAATGTATTCGCCATGCAAAGCAGTTATCACTCTGGAGGTATTTCGCCGTACTGTGCTGATCAGAGAGTTCAGGGAAACGGATATGGAACAGGTCTTCAACCTGGCTTGCTCCGTGTTCGACGAACAGTACCGGCCCGAGGTTTTCCTCTACTTCCACTCCGTCTGGCCGCAGGGGCAGTTGGTGGTACAGTCTCCGGAAGGAAGGATATTGGGATTCATATTCGGGGCCATGACCGAGGACGGTAAGTGCAGGGTGATGCTGCTGTCCGTCACCCCGATGATGCGTGGTTTGGGCATCGGTGGGCGACTGATTAGGGAGTTCGAGGCCCGTGCCACGGTCAGCGGTTCCAACCGCATAATGCTGGAACTGAGATACTCAAAAACCCGGTTGTTGGAGTTCTACCGCCGTATGGGCTTTGTGGTTGAAGGAGTCCTACCCGCCTACTACAGCGACGGGGAGGATGGGATATTAATGTCCAAACTTATTCAGTGGAACATCTGATCGCCCATATGCTGGTTCTGCATGTAATAGGGCGATTTCTCCTTCTGGGAGTCGGATACGTCCTTGGACAGTCCCTTCATGTAAGAACCGTACCGGGCCCGTATCTGTTCCTCGACCGTGCGAGCGCGCTTTAGAGCCTTCTCCAGATGATCGTGCTCAATTAAATCCGAACCTTCCTTGGCGGCCTGGTCACCAGCGGCACGGATGAGTCCGCCCATCTCTCTCAGACGGAGTGTCAGCTGGTTGCTGTGGTCGTCCCATTCCTGGGCGCGACGGCGGCCTTCTTTCACCAGGCCCTTGACGGTCTCCATGTTCGCATGCGGGATGCGACCGTCCATCTGGATCTCCTGAGCGATGAACTGCAGGTATTTGGCGCGGTTATCATCGTTGTCGGGCATACCGGTATCCATCAGGAGTTCGTAACCTCCCCCTGCTATCCTCGAACGCAGTGGGGAGAGTATGTTCTCCAGGTCTTGGATGTTGCAGGCGGCCACGAGGATGAAGTCACAGGGTACGGAGTCCACACGGACTGCGGCTCCGGAACTCTGCGGGTTGTGCCCGGTTATGGGGAAGTACTTCTCCTGCATTGCGGATAGGATGTAACGCTGGGTCTGTCCCAGATGGGAGATCTCATCGATGAACAGCACTCCTTCATGGGCTTCATGTATGGAGCCGGCCACAACCCTTTCGTAAGGTGGAGTGCCCAGTCCTTGATGTCCGCCGTAGGGGTCGTGCCTGACATCACCGAGTAGTTCAGTCTCCGAGGCTCCGGTGGCGAGTACGAAGGGATTGCGCTTCAGAGGGACGACGACCTTGCGGTTGGATGTCTTCTCAAGCTCCCTCCTCTTCTCCAATGATTTCTGGTCGAGGACGCGGATATGGTCACCGGCCCTCTCGAACACCACGACCTCCTCCTTTCCGCCGCGCATGCGGGTGGTGGTCACCTTCTCCTTGCCCACCGGGGCCTGCGGAATGACGCTCATGGCCGATTCCAGCATGCCGCCGAGCAGGTCACCGAAGGGGTTGTTGTTTCGGTCGATGTCCAGCTTCGATACTCCGCACTGCGGACAGGACCTTTCGGTGTATGAGGACAAGGAACTGCAGGAACCACATCTGTAACCCAATCTCTGTGCCACGTTACCAGGGGCATCCTTGGGATCGATCAGGTCGCCGGCCGCCGATAGACGGCTGACACTCTCGGACTCCACCTCATTCTCACTCACGACCTCGATCATCGGCCTTTCCGGGTTCTCGGGGTTGTGGACCACCCTCACCTCGTGACGAGGTACGGGAAGATGGAGCGCAAGTGCCTGGGCGATCATGGACTTCCCCGTTCCCGGGGGGCCGACCAAGAGGAGATGTCTCCTCTGAGTGGCCGCCAGTCTCGCCAGGTCTATGGCCTCCTCCTGACCGATGACCCTTGCCAGCGGGTCGGAGGGTATGTGCACGTCGGCGGTGCTGTGGAGTTCGGGGACGGAGTCCCAGGGTGTTCTGTCCACCATCAGATCAGGTCTTCCTTGGTCCAGATCTCGACACCGCTGGGCTGTTTGGTGACGCTGCCCATCTTGGCGCCCACGACCACCGGTATGCCCTTGTCGGCGACGATGTC